>CALDEW010000055.1 GCA_937942355.1 uncultured Pirellulaceae bacterium
AAGGTGAACGCACGATAAGCCAACGGTTCTTCACGAATATTCAACCAGAACTCGACGACGTTGATACCTCCCCGCAAAAACCCGGCGGTGATCGCAACGAAGATCAAGTAAAGAGGAATCGTTTGGCCCGAGACGTTGTAATACCACCAGCCAAGCAGCAGCGTCAGCCCATAAAAAGGCAATCCACCGATCAATCTCGACAGCCAAAGAGAACTGGCCAGAGCATCGCCGTTTTCTTTATAGTCGACATAAAACTTTTGAACGGCGAACGAAAAACCAAATCCCAGCAGCGTCCAGCAAGAAAAACTGATCGCTTGCAAAACCGCGTACTCACCGATTTCAGCTTTGGATAGGAAGGCCATATAAAAGGGCAGCAGAATAATCCGTGCACCTTTGGTCAGCATGTCGCCAACAAAATAAATCAACGAAAACCGGAGAAACCGGCCCATGCCGCGCGGAGAATCGGCCGAGGATTGAACTGCCTCTTGTGGGTCGCTCATGGTTTCAGCAGCTTTCCTCTGAAGCTCCAAGCAGCGGATTCCACCATTGCTCCAGCGGCGGATACAGCGTGATCAAATCACGCATTTGGCCTTCAATTTTCTGGCAAACATCAGCGGGAAGTACTTCGCGCAGATTTACTTTCTTGCCAGAGGGGCCCGTTTTGGAATAGAAGATATTTTTAACCAATCGAGACTTTTTCAATTCGTCAAGAATTTTGTAGGCACCAATCTGCCTGAGAAAGAACGCAAAATTCATCGCTGCCTGTCCCAGCATTTTTGACTTCGGTGCAATCGCCTCGTTAACGCGTTCACCAGTTACCGGCGGTTGGAAGCTCTCGTCGACCTCCAAGAAGCGATAGATTTCTTGCACCACTTCAGCCGACTGGGTTTTCAATCGCTCGAAGATGAACACGTAAATTTGATTCGGCGGGAAGGCCTCGAAAAACGGTCTCAGGTGCCGAGCCAGCATGACTGCCTCAAGTAACGACTCTGTATCGCCGGAATTAAGGGTTCCTTTTTTGGCGCGATGGTCATAGCCGCTGCCCATAACTTTCCCGACATGGAAATCGAGATCACTCTCAACGTTGGTCAATGGTAGCCCGCGGCGTATCCCAAAGCCGTGAAACGAACTTAGCAAAGAAAACGGATCACGCACGTTAATGATGATCTTCGTCTTCGGATTGTATTCTAGAATGCGAGCAGCAACTTCAGGTTGCGTGTAGTAGCAATTGGAAATTTCACCGACCACTTGGCCGTTACTACTTGAGAACAGGCTTTCGTACCACTGGTAGCCGCGTTCGTAATTCGTATTAAAGAATTCCGTTTCCTTAATCTTGGCCATGCCAATTTCGGGGTGAGCCTCTAAGACTTCCAGCAACCACGAACTGGCGCAGCGGCCAGGACCGATGTTGATGAAGTTTGGACCTGCGGTCACGTTATTACCTTCAGACCTGACCATGCGGGAACCGCTACTAGCGGGATCCTTTCATCACCGTTCCGATAGTTCGAAGAACAATTTGAAGATCCAGCGCCAACGACGCATTCTTTATATAGTAGAAATCATAGGTCAGTTTGTTGTAAGCATCTTCGACGCTCGCCCCGTACGGGTAGTTGACCTGAGCCCATCCGGACAGGCCTGGCTTGACCAAGTGCCGTTGCTGGTAGAAAGGAATTTGTTCGGAAAGTTCACCGACAAATTCGGGACGTTCGGGACGGGGGCCTATCAAAGACATTTCGCCTTTGAGCACATTCCAAAACTGAGGAAGTTCATCCAGACGCGTCTTCCGCAAAACCTTTCCCACAGCAGTGATACGCGAATCATTCTTCACGGCCCATTGAGCACCGTTGACTTCCGAATTGGAAGCCATCGTTCGAAGCTTATAGATTCGAAATGATCGACTAAAGCGGCCTGTTCGCACCTGGGAGTAAAAAACTGTCCCTTTGCTCTCAAGCTTGATCACTATGGCTGCAACCAAAATCAAAGGAGCCGCCACGACTAGACCGACTGATGAAACAGCAATGTCAATAAAACGTTTGACACCTTGGTAGTAGGGATGTGATAAGTCGAGCCGCGTTGAAAACAACCACTTGGCGTCAATCTTATCAACCGGAATCAGATTGTACCTTTCTTCAATGAAGTCTGAGTACGAGGAGACTTTCACTCCCGCATCCAAACAACCCAGCAATGCCAACTCATCATGAGGACTTAGGCCAGAATCAAAAACGATCTCATCTACATCGTCTTCGACTGCCCAATTTCTCAAATAGACATTTTTTGAAGGAGGCACCGTTACCAAAATGGGAAGCGGGTTCTCTTCCACAAACTCCATGGCCTTATCGCAGAAAGGCCCAGCTCCTAAGAAACAAACTTTTTGCTTGAATGCCGAACTCCAATTCCACGATACGCACCGTGTCGCAACCAAGCCAACGATCGACAACAGGGATGATATGAGAATCACGTAACGGCCGACTCTCAGGAAAGAAAACAGCATCCAACACAGTGAAAGTAATGACATCGCAATCAACGTCGTGACAATGCAGCGCACAACCAATTCGGTAATGTTGCTACGCTTTCGAGGATCATGCAGTCCCGCGACGTGGGCGGTGGGTAAAAACAGCAACGCAAATGAAACCGCACAAGGCAGTAATTTGACCGCCGTTTCAGAGGTCGCAACTTGATCAGCAACTGGACTCAACCAGTAGCCAAATATAATCGCGACAAAAGCGACCAAACCGTCGTTGACCGACCAGCCAAGGGTACCAAAACTGAAAAGGCGTCTTCGGCTGAGGCGCTTGACGCGCTTCTCAAAGAAGATGGCCTCAGCTGCTTCGTCATTCTGTTTCCGCCGATTTTCACTCGGTGTTTGGACAGCAGGGAGCTTGGGTCGTCTAGGACGCTTAGGAGACGTGTCGGCTATATTTGTGGGCATGGGAAGATTTCGGGCTAAGGCAGGCAGCTAACAAAATATAAGATAAGTGACTCACCAAACTAATGAAGAATCCGATGGCCGGTGAAGGTCCAGTATTATTCGTTCCCACTCTAATTAGAAAAGTATTTGAACGAAAGCTGAAGATCGCCGCCCCTTTTATAAAGGGTGCTAGCACGGCCGTTGTTACCAATTAAAAAAAGCGACGCCCGTTTGAGCGTCGCCTTGTAGCCATTTAAATCCAGCGCAGATTATTCATCTGGAGTAGCTGCATCATCGTCGTCGCCAGATGCGACTGCGATTGCTGTGATTCCGCCGATCAGGGCCAAACGACGGAAGTTTAATCCACCGCCACCGAGTCCGCCGCCACCAAAGCCACCGCCGCCTCCAAAGGCACCGCCGCCGCATCCGCAACTGCCGCCGAATGACTGAGCAGTGCTTCCGCCGCATGGGCTGGCTGCTGCACAAGAGTTACATGTGCTGCATGAACCAGAACCTTCGTAAACCACATCAGAAAAAGATGAGGCTGGAAGTGATCCGTACGAATCGTAAATCGCACCTGAAGCTGCAGGTCCAACTTCAAGAGGAACCATTTGGAAGTTGCCGCTTTCAGCTACAGCTTCGCCTTCGGCTGAAATCACAAGGGTGGTTTCGCCAGCATAATCTCCGGCAACACCAACAGCAGTGTACTGGCCAGGCTCAACATCTGTGAACATGAAGTTGCCTTCACCGTCAGCTTCAGATGTTGAAATTGTATTGCCTTCAGCGTCGATTAAAGTTACTTTACCAGCAAGCAAAGTCTTTGATTCGCCAGAGTTTGTGAACACTTGTCCAGGCAGCTTGCCTTCCTTAACAGAAACGCGAATCGCGTCATTGCCAGCAAGGGTTTCTGTTGATTGAGCTTCCTGTGCTTGAGTGGGAAGCGAAAACAGTGCACAAAGCACAATTGAGCACATGATTTTTTTGTACATGGAGAACTTTCTTCAGGGGATTTTCAGGGTGTTGAAGTGTCATCGATTGTTCGAGACATCATATTAACAATAGGATAGAGATCGACAAGTAAACTTTAAGCTTTTACCTAAACTACCAAAAAAAAACAAATGGATTGACACGCGTATGGGCATCTGTTTCGATTGGAATAACCGGATGATTTAGCACAAGGGGATATTTGCCCCCACAGAGCTATACCGATTGGAGTTCAATTTTTCAAAGTCTTAAACGCTTGATTTAATTTGCATAAATCATCAATTACTTTGGCTGATCTCAGGGACAGTTAATTCTTACCTTACGTTTTTTGAAATTCCCAATAATTCTCCTTAAATAATCTGATCGCCCATGAAGCCCAATCGAATTTTGGCCATTTTAGCAGCGATTTTCTGCCTTGGACTTCTACTGACGCCGTGGTGGATCGGCGGAAATCTTCCGGGTGTCCGCACAACCGCGCTGGCCTTTGTTTGCTTAATCAGCATATTCTTTGTCCTGTTTCCGAGTCTTTTAGGTACGCCGACGCGTTTGGAGCTTGCCACCAAAGTCCTGCTGACTGCGGGTGTCTGTTATGCGCTGTTTCAATTGGCAATTTGGAACGGATCCCAAATATCCATATATCCCGCAGCCACCCGTGAAAGGATCAGCGTTTTGATTCTTGCGGTTGGCGTATTTTTTTGTGCGTGTCACATTTTTCGTCATGGACATTTTGCCGCGTGGCTTATGGGGGCAGTTGCCGTTAACGGGGTCCTCATCACTTTGCTCGGTCTAGCACAAACAATTTCCGATGCCGAAAAGGTTTATTGGTCGTATGAATTAGTGCATGGCGGACAGCCGTTTGGTCCATTCGTAAACGGCAACAATGCTGGCGGCTACTTGATCATGTGCTTCGCGGCGGCCAACTTTTTCTTAGCCGCAAGAGTCTTTCGCACGATTCACCAACAAAAAGGGCATCGCCTTAATAGGGAAAGTGTGGTTCAAAAAGTCGTTCAAAGCGCCGGACGCAGCTTTGCCAAAATGGATGCTAGATCGCTCTACATTTTGGCGGCATTGGCTGTCACCAGTGCAGGTGTCTTCGCGTCCTTGAGTCGCGGTGCATCGATGTCTTTAGTGGTTGCCATTATCGTAGGATGGGGAATGTTGTTTCGCCGCAATTTATTGCAGGGCGTTATCGCATTATTCGTCATCGCCGCTGGGTTAGGGCTGATCGTATGGACGCAACAGTCCGAGGCGATCGCGAGTAACATCGCAACGTTGTCGGACGTGCAAGCCACAAACGTAAATCGGCTTTCTCATTGGCAAGACGGTTGGAATTACGCGGTTTCCTACCTGCCCTTTGGCAGCGGACTGGGCACTTACAATATGGCTTACGTCCCGTTCCAAGACACAAACTTCAATCGTTGGTTCAAGTACGCAGAAAACCAGTATTTGGAAACATTGGCCGAATTGGGAGGACCAGGACTACTAATCCTGTTGAGCGTACTGACCTGCGGCATGGTTGCTTGCCTTGCGCTGCTGGGCAGACCTGATTCGACCAGCCGTGCCGTTGGCCTTACTGGCGTGATTGCGCTCGTTGGACAATCAACAGCGGCATTCTTTGATTTTGGCTGGTTCATTCCAGCCAATATGTTTCTTTTCGCAACATTAATGGGCTGCGTCTTCGGTCAGCTCAACTGGAGTTGGTCCGCCGCAAACGTCGCCCATCAAGTTTCACGATTCAAAACGCGCCTTTTCGCTCAACTTCTGATGCTCACACTTGTTTTGGCGTCGGCCTGGGCCTGTTACGAGCATTCCGCCGTTGACGCACGGGAGGCATGTCGCCGGTTTTATGAACGGTTCGATCCCGTTGAGCACGCTGACGAGGTCGAGCTTTATGGTCGGTTGGCGAAATACGCCGTCGATAATCGCCCAGACGATGCAAAAGCTCATTATCGTTTAGCGCTCAATCACGTTCTCAAATACCGCCTGGCAGTAGCCGAACGAATGGTTGTTGAGATGAACAAAGAACTGTCCGATTCAGAATCTGACTCCCAAACGGGACCTGCTGAGAGTGAGACTACGGATGAGGGCGAGAATAACGATGGCGGTGAGAATCCGGATAACACGGAACCAACTGAAGAGCCCCCCTCTGCGCCCACGAATGAATCTACTGGGGAGCGTTTTACTTTCGAGAATGCGTGGCAACGGTCGACGCTGACGTCGACGCACCGTTTGGCGCGAGCTTCGAAAAGTGCGGGGGAGGAGTATCTAACCCAATTAAAGGAGGCTTCGGAAGTAAAAGAGCATTTGCTGCCTGCTTGGGAAGCGATCCAAGGGGCAAAGCAGCAGAGCGATCGGTTCTGGCACGTCGAAATGTTGTCGGCTCAGTTGGCGTTGCTGATGGGAAAAGAAGATTCAGAGCAAAATTACATAGAAAACGCCGTTGAGCTCAGTAACAACAATTCTGAGACGCTTTACCTCGCAGGCGTTCTGCATCTTCAGTCTGGAAATTCTGATGCGGCGCTGGATTCGTTTCACAAATGCTTGAAGTTAACGCGAAAATTTGATGCTCAGATCATCTATTTATGCCGAAACGAAGTAGGTGTGCTAGACTTTTTCGAACGTGTCTTGCCCGCAGAACCCCATTTTCGCCTCAGAATTGCACAAAAATATTTCGGGTTGCCTGCTGACCTATTGCTGCGAAAATGGTTGCTCCGGGACACCGAGGCAAGGTTGAACCAGTTCGAGCTCCCAGACGCCGAAAGATACTTTGTACGAGGAGAGATCGAAAGACTTTGCGAAAATGACTCGATCGCAGTCACTTATTACAACGAAGCACTCAAACTGGAAAAACACCAAGTCAAATGGCGAATTCAACTGGCCCGCTCCCTAATTAAAGCGGGAATGTTTACCCAAGCGGGAACCGAACTCAAAATTTGCGAGCTTTATTCAGGCGATCACAGTATGGTCTGCATGCGGCTAAATCGACAGTTGAAGCGGCTTCGCAAAGAAGCCTTCGAAAATCGTTTCGACGAAACTGAAAAGACACCGAATTAAATCCAACAACTCCACACGAACAGATTTCTCTAATTAGAGTATCGGTTCTTACTTTTTTGATCTCTAAGATCCAACAATCTCAACTTTCATTGCGAACGTTTAACATGGCAAATGCAAATCCCCCAACTTCGGCTGCGACAGACATGTATCAGCTTGATCCGCTCGGCGTCATCAAGCGAAAATTCTGGTCGATTTTGTTTTTCATTATTTGTGCGATCGCATTGTCGCTGTTGTACTTCTCTAAAGCACCCAAGACTTATGAATCGTGGGCGCGGGTCTACATTGATGATCATCGCGCTCCAACATTTTCAGTGGACGGGGAAGCGGTTGAATCTTCAAGCGTCGAAAAGTATCTCGAGATCATCAGCAGTCGCGCCGTGCTTGCCGAAGCAATTGATAACTGCGATATCGACCAACTGAAATCGCTGGCCGAAGCGGATGACGCTTTGATGTTCGTGCGTGAAAACTTCGTAGCCACTCCTTCGGACACAAAGTCCGCCTCGGGTGTCATGCGTTTACGATTCAAGAGCGGAGTTGCCGACGACTGCAAGCCAATCCTTACCAACATTCTGACCTCCTTTAACAGCTTCATTAAGCAAGGATCAGAAGATAACGGGATCGGCATGGTTGACACCATGACCAAGCTGGAAAAGGAGCGCGACGAACAATTCACGTTGGTAATGAAGGAAATCGATGAATTGATGCAGAAGCCCTACATTCAGGTAACTGAAGGGAAAGTCTACAACCAGTACGAAGGCCAAGCGTCAAAGCTCCAAACCGAACTCGACCAAAACTCTAGCGAGCGTCTACGTTTCGAAGCGCTCAGAGAGAATCTTTATAAGGCTCAAGCCAACGGCGAAAACATCGAGGATTTAGTGATCAACACGATCCAAGATATGAACGAAGGTCAGTTGGGCGGATATACGACGACCCATCACAAATATCTTGATCTTAAGGTCAAGGAAAAAGAGATGACGGGCGAATTTGGCAACGATCATCCACAGCTGACCAGCATCCGGCAGCAAATTGCGATGGTCGATTCAATGCGAAAAGAACAATTGCTTTCGGCTCTGCGTTCAAGTGGCGGCATCGCTGAGAATGCTGATTTCTTCACGGTCGTTACGAATTACATTTCCAACAAGATACGCTTTTTTGATTCTCACGAAGTTCAGCTTTCTGAAGCGATCCGCGAGTCGAAGAAAGAGTCACTGACGATCACCAAGGACTGTGAGAAACTCTCAAGGCTGCTCGTCAAACGTGAATTGATGGCCAACAGCAGTTACGCGATTGAAGACAAAGTTCAGGAGTACGATGTTCTGCGTGGCTTCCAGTTTCAAGACGTACGTATCATCGACCCCGCCTCCGACGCCGAACAGGTTGCTCCCGATCTGGCGATTTGCTTGGCTGCAGGAACGTTGTTGGGAGCATTGGCCGGATTCGTCTTCGGTGCCTTTAAGGAAATGGCTGAAAAGACATTCCGTTCTACCGAAGACGTAACCAACCAACTGGGCGTTGATGTGGTTGCTCAGGTTGCAGAATTTGACACCCGAACGCGTGACAACAAGAACTACAAAGACTTCGATGGAGATCTGGTGACGGTGCACCGTCCCCAGTCCCAACCTGCTGAATCGTTCAAAGCGTTCCGAACCAGCATTTTCTTTAAATCAAAACAACAACCGGATCTGAAAACAATTCAGATCACCAGCCCAACCCCGGGTGATGGTAAATCTACCGTGGCCGCCAACCTTGCGGTTGTGATGGCCCAGTCTGGAAGAAAAGTTCTTCTGATCGACTGCGATCTCCGTCGTCAAACGCAACATGTCCGTTTCGGCATGGGCAACCACGTGGGAGTTACTTCGGTGATCTCCGGCGAGGCACATTTGGAGCAGGCCATTCAAGAAACTTCTTTGAAGAACTTGAGCATTCTGACCAGCGGTCCCAGCTGTGCTAACCCCGCAGAGATTTTGACCACCGAAGACTTTTCGACCTTCATGTCTGATGTCCGTCGACTGTTTGACTTTGTGATCATCGACACCCCTCCGGTCTTGCCGGTGACTGATCCCGTTATCATTTCGAATTACGTTGATGCTCTCTATATGCCAATTCGCATTCGCTCAGGCGTTCAAGTCAAATCGCAGAAGGCGATCGAGGCAATGACGCTGGTCGGTCAAAACGTGGACGGCATTATCATCAATGGTCTGACACGCAAAGAAGCCGGCAGTTACTCTTACGGCGGCTACGGTTACAAAGCGTACGGAGCCTACGGAGCCTACGGAGCCTACGGAGCGTACAACAAGTCCAAGGATCTGCAGACCAGCAGCGAAATCAAATTGCAAAACAGCCCCCTCGCCGAAGCGGCGAACGCGAAATCAGCCCAAGAGCCGATCAAGTCGCCACACAGCTCAACCTTCAAAAGAGAGATTAGTTAAATAAGTTAACTAACAAAGCTGCGTTCAATCGCAACTTTGATCACAAATGTTGATTGAGAACTCTAGCCCTCCTTGGTTCACTCGTTAGTGAACCAAGGTTTTTTCGTAACCGTTCACGGTAAAAATTGATGATGCGTTAGCTTACAGTATTTTGCCACTGTTTATTCATGGACAGCCGCGAGAAGTTAAACGAAGAATTGCGAAGTCTTGTTGCTTCACAGGCGGAGCAGTTGAAGCAGCAAGCCGCTCGCATTGAGGTGTTGGAATTGGAGCTTGCTAATGCGAAAAAAGACTCAACTACTTCGTCCAAACCGCCCTCCGGCGACATCGTCAAGCCCAAGGTTAAAGCCAAACGCGGCTCGCGCAAAATGACAGACACGCCGGGCGGACAACCTGGCCATCAACGAAAACTTCGAGAGCCATTGCCGCCTGAGCGCGTCGATGAATTCATCGAAATTGGAATCGATGATCTTGAAATCCAGCGACCGGAACTGACTGCCACGGCCAAATTCGTGCGTGAGGCGCGAGACGTGCAGTGGATTGGGCCTCCGGGGACGGGAAAGAGTCACCATTGCCAAGGGATCGGAAACGCGTTAATCCGAGTGGGAGTAACGGTTTACTATCGCAGTATCTTCGATGTGGCCCGCGACTTTATGCTTGATGAGTCCATGGACGGAACCGAAAAAATCTTGGGGCGACACCTGCAGCCCGATCTGTTGATCATTGATGACATGGGGATGAAACAATTGCCAAAACGCAGTGGCAAACATCTGTTTGAAGTGATCATGCGTCGAAATGGTCTGCGCAGCACGATGATGACTAGCAATCGGCCATTGGAAGAATGGGGCAAGCTGCTGGGCGACGCGCCAAGTGCCGCGGCGATCCTTGACCGCTTCTTGGCCGACAGCGAAGTGATTCAATTAAAGGGCCGAAACTACCGCTTGAATAAATCGAAGAAAAATTCAAACAGTACCCAAGCGCAAACCGGGTCGACGACCGAAGACCAATAAAGCAAACAGGTGGTACTGTTTCAGGCGCAAAATGACAGCCAAGGAATTGTCCTGAATGAAGATCTGTATTTGGTCAAGCAAAACATCCCAAGTGAGAACGCGTGAGCGCGGGATTGGTATACCTCGCCCCGTGATCCCGCGCTGACGCTGCGGCTTGTTGATCACGAAGCGATGGAATGCATTAGCCCCGCACATCAGTCTGGGTGATATACGGCGGGTTTAGAAGCTGTTGCTAAAACTGAATTTACTTCAATTCATCACGCAAAAAGCTCGTCGATGATACCCGTCGAATCGCCGTGCGATTTGGCTTTGACGCCGACACCGTTGAG
>CALDEW010000056.1 GCA_937942355.1 uncultured Pirellulaceae bacterium
TTGAGGCTGAGCAGTTTGCGTTTGAGCAGCTGCAGCGTTGGAGTCAGAGATCTCCGGCTTTATGACTCCCTCAAAACTAACGGAAGGCTTTTTGTCTGAGGACGTCGATGCCGTTGGAGGGTCCAAGGAAATCATGTCCAAACTTTCCCCTACCGCTTTTTGCCCGGGAAACTCGATCTCCGGAAGCGCCGGTGGCTTGGTTAGCGGAATTTCTTTGTCGACCGCGAACGAAGCGTCTGCGTAACGGTCAGGCCGCTTAGCATTTCTGGAATATTCGGTGTTGGTCAGGGAATCCTCTGAGGGCTTGGCTGGTGTTGGAGCCAGAACCGAGATTGACTGTGGCTGCGGTTGGACAAAGACCGGGCCGGCGGCAGAAGCCGCGGCTGGGACCAGCGCGTTTGCTGTATTGCTATAGCCAGCGTAGGGGTTGCGTATCGCCGATTGGCCCCAGCTGTTGGGTGACATCGCAGATGCTTCGGCGGAGGTATCGCTGAATGCTGGCGGCTGAGTCGCGGCGGCTGATAGTCCCGAAACTTGAGGTCGCCCATACTGCGGAAAGCCAGTTTGCTGATAGTAGCCTTGTGCAATCACGACCGGTGATGACAGCATTACTGAACACGCTCCTGCGACGGCAAGAGCGGACGCTGATATTGAAAAACGTTTGCCAAACATGTTTGTTCCTGAGATTGCACCGATGGCAGAATCGATCAACCGTATGATCGTTGCCACCGTCGTTATGAGTACAATCGGGACAATCCGTACCTTGGGCTAACAAAATCAGATCGACCGTTTCGACCGGCAGGACCGTTGAAACCCATACAATCGTTAGAGTTTAACAACAGGACCTTCAGGCGACGGGGGCCGCTTCAACAAGAACAAACAGCGCGACTACGACGGGATGCTTTCGCCCGCGATCAGGTCGTCATTGGTCTGCTGGCGGCGGATGAGATGAACATCGCCATTGTCGATCAGCACCTCGGCCGCGTAGGGCTTGCTGTTGTAGTTAGATCCCATGACGAATCCATACGCACCGGCACATTCAATCACCAAGTAATCACCAACATTGGCCACAGGTAGCTCCCGCGAGCAAACGAAACCGCCTTCTTCTTGCGTAAAGATGTCACCCGATTCACACAACGGGCCACCGACGATAGCATCTTGGACCTCGGAGGTCGGCTGGCCGGTAAAGGCGATCGACATCGGATGGTAGGCTCCGTAGAGAATAGGTCGGGCCAAATTATTGAATCCGGCGTCAACCAGGTAATAGAGTTTTTCGCCCATCTTCTTGATGGCACGAATTTCGGTCAACAGATAACCGCTTTCGGCAACCAAGAACCGACCGGGTTCGATTTCCAACGAAACGGAGTGACCAAATTCGGATTCAAGTTGCTTCCGAACGGCGTCCCATAACTGGAAGTAACGATCCACGTCGATGCTGACGTCTTCGTTCTTATAAGGCGTTGGCAACCCGCCACCGGCGCTGATCGTCTTCAACGAAGCACCAACCTTCAACGCCGTTTGCAGCATCGCATCGCAGACTTGGGACAGGTGCTCGAAATCGGTGCCGGAACCAATGTGCATGTGCAAACCGGCGACCGTCAAATCGTGTTCTTGCGCGATCGCTATACATTCTTCCAATTGCTCGTGCCAGATACCATGCTTGGAAGTATCACCACCGGTGTTCGTTTTAGCGCTATGCCCATGACCAAACCCTGGGTTAATGCGCAGCGTAATTTCCCGGCCCGGAGCGGCGGTGCCCAACTGGCGAATCATATCGGGTGAGCCACAGTTGACGGGGATATTATGTTCAACGACCAAATCCAAAGCCGTTCGATCAAAGATATCGGCGGTGTAGACGACTTGATGATCCGCTTGCGTCAGATCATAGCCAGCGGCTTTGGCACGATGCACTTCTCCGGTGCTGACCGCATCGACGACGACGCCTTCTAAACGCATCAAGTTCAAAATTGCAATGTTGGAGTTAGCTTTTTGAGCGTAACGAATCACGTCAAATTGTTGCAGCTGAGCGATTCGGTCGCGGATCGTTTGTGCATCGTAGAAATAAGTCGGCGTGCCAAATTTGGCTGCCAAATCGGCGATGGCGATTCCGGAAATTTCTGTGCGTGTCGGTGCGAAAAGCTGCTTTGTGTTCATAGTCGGACTGTCGTATCTTTTAAAAGGTGCGCTGGGCGGATCTTAAACAAAACCGGTATTCTATCCCAAAAACAGTTTTCGGGTATCCATTTTTGGACGCAATTACCAGCACCGACGTGATTTGGCTTTCGTGCTTGTGTTGAGAACTTTGACTTTACAACTGAACGATGTTCATCCAGCGGTCGGGGCTGGAGCGAGCCTGAGCCAGCTTTCCGGGAACGCGTTGAATTTCGTCTGAATTCGTGTCTGGGAATTCGACAAACACGGCCGCCAGAAGCTGCTGCGGCGCGGCCATCGACAACCGATCCATCATTGCGCGTGTGCGAAACTGGCCACCACTGGACCAGTAGGTTCCCATGTTCGCTGCCGTTAACAGCAACATCAAATTTTGCACATAGGCCGATGCGGCGGCCAAATGTTCCTGATCAATTTGAATCTGCTTCGCTTTAGGAATCGTTTCCGAAGCTGCGTCTTCAGAAATAGAATTTGAAAACTGCGGCAGCCAACTGACCAACACACACGCCCCGCAAGCGCTCAACATGGACGGCAATTTGTTCCCCGGCTTCACATCGTCGAACCACTGGTAGAAATTCGAGGCCACCTTCTGACAGCTCTCGTGCCACAGAATGTTAACTCGCCATGGTTGGGGAACATTGTCGCATTGGCGATCGTAGTGAAAAGGCGCGCTATCGGCTGACTTGACCGACTCAAGCAAGATGGCGCGATTTTTTTCGGCGCTCTGCGGGTCTATCTGAACCGGAGCATCACTGTTACCCATCACTTTGAAAGTGCGCCGCTGGCGCACAACGCGCGTTACCGTTTGGAGATCTTCTGGGGTAAACATTTCGGACATGAGTTGTAGCGTTGACAATTTAAGGATAAACCGATTTTGCGTCTATTTAATCACGTTTGGCAAAGTCGCGAAAGTTGACGCGCCTTGTGGCGGTCAGAGAAATGCTCCGTTATATTAAACTGCTACGATTCGCGTAGGCGTTTTTCGATTGCTAAATCTGTCTTTTGTTGGGTAGTTGCTGTGAAGTTTAGAACGAATATTTTTGCTGGTTTTGCAATTTGTGCGTGCGCGATGAGCGCCTTTCAATCGACGTCCGCCCAAGAGAGAATCGTCAACAAAACGATTGTCAAAGACGAAAAGACACAGGCTAAAAACGCAGAATCCGCCAATGAAGCGCAGCCTGCCGCGCCTGTAGCGTTATCGAAAGTGCGGCAGCTCGAAGGCATCACCGAATATCTCTTGGGCAACGGCGTCAAAGTGCTGTTATTCCCCGACGGATCCAAGCCTCAGTTCACAATCAACGTCACCGTCAACGTGGGTTCGCGGCACGAGGGCTACGGCGAATCCGGCATGGCTCATCTGCTGGAACACATGTTGTTCAAAGGCACCGACAAATTCCCCGACACGCCCAAGTGGCTCAAGGATCGAGGTGTGCTGAACATGAACGGGACAACTTGGTTTGATCGCACCAACTACTATGAAACATTGCCCGCCAGTGAAGAGAATTTGGAGTTCGCGATCGAGATGGAAGCTGACCGTTTGGTCAACAGCTGGATTAAGGGATCGGACCTCGCGTCTGAGATGACGGTTGTGCGGAATGAATTTGAGCGCGGCGAAAACAGTCCTCAACGCATTCTGATGCAACGCATCATGTCGACAGGTTTTGATTGGCACAATTACGGCAAATCAACCATCGGTAATCGCAGCGACATCGAACGCGTGCCGGTCGACCGACTGCGCGACTTTTACAAAAAGTACTACCAGCCGGACAACATCACGGTGGTGTTGGCTGGAAAATTCGAAACTGCCAAAGCGCTGGGACTGATTCAAAAGCATTTCGGCATACTGAAAAATCCCGATCGCGAATTGCCTCAGACCTACACCGAAGAACCGACCCAAGACGGCCAGCGCCGCATCGAACTTCGCCGTTCTGGCGACGTTGAATTGGTCGGCGTTGGCTACCACATTCCAGCGGCATCCAATGAAGATTATGCAGCGGTGGAAGTGCTGGTGAATCTGTTAGGCAACCAGCCCGACGGACCTTTGTACGAAGCACTGGTCAAATCCGAACTGGCATCGGACGTTTCTTCGTTCGCGTTCAAGACGCATGATCCCGGCATGATGTTGGTGCTGGCCGAAATCTCCGAAGGTGTCGACATCGCCAAAGCAGAAGAGGCGATGCTGTCTCACGTTCAGTCGGTTGCCGAAAGTGATATCACTGAGGAACGCGTCAAACGCGAGATTCAGGGATTGCTGCAACAGCGCGAACGGCTGTTTGCCAATAGCGAGAAATTTGCGATCCAATTGTCTGAGTGGCAGGCTTACGGTGATTGGCGTTTGTTCTTCCTGCACCGCGACCGAATCGAAAAGGTCACGGTGGAAGACGTCAAAGCGGCCGCAGAAAAATACTTGGTTACCGACAACCGTACCGTCGGCGTTTTCTTACCGACCAAGGAAACCGAACGGGCTCCGCTGCCTGATCGCGTCGATCTGAAGAGTTTGCTGGCCGACTACAAAGGTAGAAAGGCGATCGCTCAGGGAGAGGCGTTTGACCCGACACCTGAGAACATTGACGCTCGCAGCGTGGTCGGAGAATTTGAGTCAGGCGCTAAATACGTTTTCCTACCCAAGAAAACACGCGGCGAAAAGGTTTTTGTCAGCGGCAAATTACATTTTGGTTCGCCCGAATCGTTGTCTTCAAAAATCGAAGCCTGCGAATTGATGGGATCGTTGATGACCAAAGGCACAGAGACGATCGAATATCAGGCCTTCCGAGACAAACTGAATGAATTGGGTGCCACGCTCTCGATCAGCTCCAAACCGGGCGACCTTTCTTACTCCATTGAAGCAAAACGCGACACGTTGGGAGATGTGCTAACGCTGCTCAAATCAGCGCTGCGGGAACCAAAGTTCGCTGAAGAGGAGTTCGAGGTTGTTCGTCGCCAAAACATCACGCGCGTTGAAGCAGGACTTTCGGAGCCAAACTCGTTAGCCGGCACCATGTTCTCGCGCAAACTTTCTCCGTACGAAAAAACGGATGTGCGATACGCGGCAACGTTGCCTGAGCAAATTGAAAATCTCAAAGCACTAACCATCGACGACATCAAAGGCATCTATTCGCAGTTATCAGGCGCCCATGGCGAAGTCGCGATCGTGGGCGATTTTGATCCCGATGCGACGAAGGAAACGTTGAGCTCAATTTTTGCAGATTGGAAATCTGACACTTCCTACGTTCGCATCGAGGAACCCGCACTCGAAGGGATCAAGGGCGAGCGTGTCGACATTGAGACGCCGGATAAAGCCAACGCGGTCTACTTGGCCGGTTTCGTGAAACCAATGATGGACAGCGATGACGACTACGAAGCCCTGTTGATTGGAAACTATGTGCTTGGCGGAGGCCCGCTTTCGTCCCGATTGGCTGACCGGGTGCGGAAGAAAGATGGTTTGTCTTACACCGTCGCTTCGCAGTACCGCGCCGATACGTTTGATGACCAAGCCGTATTTACGATCTACGCGATTTCCAATCCGGAGAATACCGAAAAGGTCGCGTCAACAATCATTGAGGAAATCGAACTGCTGCTCAAGGACGGCATCAAGCCAGAAGAATTTGAGAAGGCCAAAGAAAGCTACCTAACCAAACGCAAAGGCGGTCGGGCAGATGACCGAGGATTGGCCGGCCTGTTGCGGAAGAATTTACAAGCCAACCGGACGATGGCGTTCTTCGCTGATAGCGATCAGCAAATGGAATCGCTGACCAAGGAGCAAGTCGAAAAAGCGCTCAGCGACTTTGTCGAAGTCGACAAACTGGTCATCGTTACCGCCGGCGACTTTGAGAATGCGAAAAATTCGGAGCCTGAGAAATCAAAGAAGGCCAAGTAGTCCGACGGAGGCACAGACGAAAAGCGTGACAAACGTGTGAAGGGAAAAACGGCGAATCGTCTTCATTGAAATGGTTCTTCCGGAAATTTAGTGGCAAGCATCGAATCGCGTTTATCGGTCGTAGTGGACGAGGCAACGAGTCCGGCCTTTCCATTGAACGTTGATTCAGCCTTGATTCAGCCTCGATTCAGCCTTTAGTGCATCGTTTAATGCAGCCGCAGGATTCGTGGCCTCGCCCGCTACCCTAATCTTTAGCCGTAACGAAGCGCTGGCGAACTCAGACTGCGGTACATAGCTCAACGAGAAACCCATTATTGTCTCGAACGTAAGCCGTCGTCTGCCCCCAGGGCATCTCCTCTGCTTCTTGGACTAACGTAGCGCCCGCGTCAACAGCGCGTTTGAGATCCTCGGCAACTCTTTCGGTCTCAAACGCAATCTCAAATGTTGGGGCTGTCGGATCGACGTCGCCGGGAGATTTGCCGATTTGCGTCATCAGTTCTTTCGAGGAAAACGAAAGAACGGTATCGCCAGTTGAAAGTTCGCCGTAGTCGCCTGATTCGTGAATCATTTTGCGCTGCATGCCGAACGCCCGCTCGTAAAATTCGATCGTTTGGGTGACGTTATCGACATAAAGAATGGTGTAGCGAAACTTCATAAGTTCTCCTGAGTTGACCTGGTTAGCACTTGATTCTAACGGTTTTCGCCAACTTTTTGGTTTCGCTTGCTGCCTGCCGAATTCTCAATGCGTTTTGCAATCAGGAAATTGCTTATTATCTACTGGCCAGCTCCAAAATAAACGGGCTGATATCAAGGAAATTGACAACGCCGTCTTGGTTGACGTCCGCTTCGAGTTGATAGCCGCCGCCGGAAAGCAAAACAATGAAGGGATTGATATCGAGAAATCCAACGACTCCATTCCGATCAACATCGCCCAGCAACACTGTTAACGAATCATCTGGCAGCGCAACTCCGATCGATTCCAGCAGAACGCCACCACCCAAAGCGGGGTTTGCCGTTATTCGAATTTGAGTACCAGCGGTCAACAAAATCTCGTCCTGAGCCAATCGCCCCAACCCAACGGTCAACAAATTGTTAGCTCCGTCGGTCCGAGTGAAGGTCAACGAGTCGTTACCTGAAGAAAATCCATCCGTATCATATCCCGCCAATCCCTCAAAAGGATTGGCGCCAGAAACATACTGCAACAGAAGCGACTCGGATCCAGTTCCGCTCAAACCAGAAACATCCAGGTATTTGAGGAAGACGTCTTGATCAAAGGAGACAACAATTCCTTCCGGAGTTGTCAAACTTCCATCGACGCGCCGCTGGGCGTTGTTACCGCCGCCATCCAGATTGGAATTAACACCGATTCCAGTGGTCGAGGTATCGAAGACACCGTTGCTGCCTTCGGCCATCAAGTTCATCGACAATCCAAGTGAACTTACTGATCCATCGGCGAACCCCGCCAGCCCAGACCCCAGTTGGGCGCTGCCTAACGCAAATTCGATGGCAGGCGAATGCTGGGGCGGCGGAACCAATTCTCCCGTGGCTCGCACCGTCAACAATTCAGCATCCACATCAGCCAACCAATTCGCAAGGCCGGTCCTAGCATTTACGGCGTTGTTGAATTGGATTTGCGTCATGCCGCTGTCGACAAGGTTGACCGCCTCACCGATATCGTTGGTCAAATCGTACAGTTCAAAATTACGGTCTTCATAAAGGTAGATCAACTTGTATCGATTGCCGTCGGTACCATCGTGGATTGCAATCGACATGGGCGTATTGGCTCCGCTGTAGCCCGGAAAATGATAGTAGATCGCGTCGCGACTGAGCTCCGTTTGCGTTCCTGTTAAGATTTCCGCAAACGAATCACCGTCAATCGGATGAACCGCTGGATCAGGTAACGTTGCGCTGGCCAGCGCCGCGTAAGTTTTGTAAAAATCGACAGGATGAATTGCTTCGTCGCTCACGCCCGTGGAGATCGTACCGGGCATGTAGGCGATCATGGGGACACGTATACCGCCCTCGTCAAAGGACCCTTTACCACCTTGAAGCGGGAAATTGTCTGTGCCGTTTGAAGTTCCGCCGTTGTCAGACATGAAAACGATTAGGGTGTCGCCGCCCAATTCGTTTTGCTCCACAAAATCAACGATGCGCCCAATGGCCTGATCCATCCCCTCCAGCAGCCCCGCGTACGCAGGATCGTCGTGCCTAGGAGTGATGCTGGCCGGAAGTGCGCTGTATTTTGCCTCCAAGTCAGGGCGCGAATTAATCTCTAGATGGACGGCATTAAAAGCAACGTTGACGAAAAACGGTTCGCCATCGACAACACGGTCTTCAAGAAAATCAATCGTGGCATCGGCCATCGCGTCATTCAAATGTTTGGGAGTGCCCACCAACGTATCGGGGTCATTGCCGTTGGCGTACGGCAACAGATTGTCGTCGATGTACTGCTGGGTATACGGAGCGGCATAGGCATCCAACTCCGGGCCATGGGAGCTGCCGAAAACCCAGCTCCCACCATTGTTCTGTTGGGCGAAAAAAGGCACATTGCCGCTGGGACTTCCGCTGTTGGTTCCGCCAATGTTAAAATCAAAACCATGACGGGTCACGATATCACTGGACGCGTCTGTGCTATGAAACTTCCCAATATGAGCGGTGACATAACCTTCGGCTTGTAGCGTTTCGCCGATCGTGATGGCTTCTGCTTTGATACTGGTTCCGTCGGTAGGCCCCACCAGCAGTGTCGCATCGCCGCCCGAATTAAGCTGACCGACGGTATGAATACCATTGCGCGGTGCGTATTGCCCTGTGAGCAACGCCGCGCGCGTTGGCGAGCAGGTTGGTTGAGCATAAAAACTGGTGAATGACATTCCGCCCGTTGCCATCGAATCGATATTGGGCGTCTGGTAGTACGGCGACCCATTTCCCTGGTTGGTCAGGCCAGTACTCAAGCCGGTCCAGCCCAAATCGTCTGCAATCAACTGAATGATGTTGGTTTGAGCTGTACTGATTCTGGGAACAACAAGGAGGACGGTTGTCGCGATCAAAAACGAGGTTAGGAAGGAGATTCGTTTCATA
Organism: uncultured Pirellulaceae bacterium; assembly: GCA_937942355.1. Taxonomy (GTDB): domain Bacteria; phylum Planctomycetota; class Planctomycetia; order Pirellulales; family Pirellulaceae; genus Mariniblastus. The sequence continues at coordinate 9,125 of CALDEW010000056.1, forward strand.
GTTACTGATTCTGAACAAGGGGTGCTGGCGGAGGGAAGCCATCTCCATTATTACACGTAATGGGTCTGAGCACGTGACAGGGAACCTATAGATCGGTTCAAAATTCGGGAATCGACCGGCATATCAAGCCGATTATACTGGCCGCTTTCGGAGTCATCGGACTATGTTCCGCAACTTTGCTGGCAGAATTAAAAACGAATCACGACGCCCGTGTCTAGCTTTCGAGGGTATTGCACTATTCATCGCGGCGCCGGCAGCCCAGTCATTCAGGTTCCAATCTCTCTTCGTTCAGGTTCCAATCTCTCTATTTGGCAAACAGCCGCGATTGAATCTTTAAAACGTAGCCGCAGCGGTGCGGTCGAGCACGGCGCACATCTCGCGCTTGACCGTCGGTGATTTGGTATAGCGCCGGATGGCGTGTTTGCGGCAGATTTCTTGCGAGACTTCGAAGAACTGTGTCTGGCCAAGAGGCAAACAATTACACCGCGCTAACTTCGCGAAATCGTCTCGCGCTTCTGGGCACTCGTGCCGAATCACAAAACGCATCGCTTTGACGGCGCGGTCATCGGAATTGATGATGATCGAACTTCTACTGACGACCGAAGCCCGAACGTTGCGACCCGCCACATTGCAAACATATTGAGGATCCGTTGCTGGGGCGATGAGCGCGACGTTGAATTTTCCTTTTTGATCAATCGCCGCATCGCAGTCACAACCCCGCTCCATCTGCTCCAGCGCCGAAAGCACAACCTGAGCCCCCAAGCTGAACCCGACAAGTGCGACTTGGCGATTGCCCAACGCGTTGAGCGTCTTTGTCAGCGTCTTTCCCATCGTCACCGCGCGGCGAGACTTGACAAGGTAGTCCGAGTACAATCGCGGCAGTTCGCGTTCGCTCTCCCAAAGCCACAACACCAGTCGCACGGGGGCTCGTGGACATTGGTGGCTGACGAACAAGTTATCGTAAAACTGAAACCCGCGTGTGATTCCGTATTCGTAGTTGGTCTGATTCCCGTGGACGTACAACATCGTCGTGCGGCCAGTGTCGTTTTGGTGGCTGATTGATAGCGCATTGAGATCGGACGGTTGCCAGTTATTGTTTTCGAACTTTAGAACTTTGATCAGATCTACATTTCCTGGATCGCAGGAACAGCCACGCGCCGACACGACCCAGATTTCATCTTGGGGCAACACCTGATAGCAGCCTTGGCAGCCCAATACATTTTTTCGTATTTTTATGGACTGCGTCGCTGCACCGGGAACGCATTGCAGGCATTCAGGAGACGGCCCGCATGAGTCGGCGGCGAAACCAGGATCAAAGAAATCAATCGCACCTTCTTCCATCACAACGTTTTCAATCGCGATACCTTGCGGAGCATTAGAGATCAGATCCAAAGAAGGCGAAAGTTGGAAGGGTTCGACAACCGGCGGCGTGAAGTTGGGCGTTTGGAATTCGCCAGCCACTTCAGGGACTCGTTCCAACACCGAATCTGGCGACTGACCTTGAGCCGTATTTGAATGGGCAAACAAATGACAGACGACCGCTAATGTTATCGCGAACACGACTACAAAGGCGAACTGGTATCTAACGCCCAACAACGGACGGTACATATGATCTGTTTTGCCACGGGTCATCGAAGGCCAATCCACTTTTAATAGTTTGATTGAGAATTTACAGGGCCACCGTGATGTTGCGAATTGATCAAATGCAGATCAATCGCTTCGGAGGCCAATGTCTTTGTTCGTTCCTTCGTTAGACCTTTAAAGGTAACCGCTGTTTACGTTTAGGTTGGGTAACGGCTCAATTTTGAAAAAAATACAAACATTTGGTTGCCCCGACTTATGCGTGGTGTACGTTTTTAGACCCCACAGTCTGAAAGAAAATCGTTTAGCACCTTCAGACAGTCGTGCCCCTGATTCCACAAGGAATGATTTAATGAAACGCATCTTATTCTTCATCGCAATCACCGGTTTGCTGTTAGCCTCAAGCGGCTGTTCCACTAATAGTGGACTTCTTGGTGGTCGCCTAAATAGCGGTTGTAACACCTGCGGTAACTCCAGCGGTTTGTTCAGCGGCGGCCTGCTGCGATCGAACATGCTCCAGGACGGCCCTGTTCGACAATGGCTGCGTGGCGATGCCTGCGATTCGTGCAACGTGCCTGCCGGCGAAATCACTTACGACAGTGGTTTTGATTCAACTTGCACTAGCTGCGGAAACGTTTCTTCGCCGATCATGTCTGCCCCATCAACGAACTACTACCCAAGCTATGATCAGCCCGTTCACAGCGGAACAAGCTACGGTGAAAGTTTGCCAGCGATGCCAGCGATCGGACCAATTGATGGAACCAGTGGAGTTGGCGGTATCAATGAGAGCCAGTTTTTCGGCGGAGCGAACGACAGTATCGAGTTGCCGCCATTAAGCGGAATGTAAAGCTCCCGAATATCGGAGGTCTATGACATCCATAAAAAATGCGTTCGATTGGAGCAGGCGTAGGACGCTGATTCGGTTTTTTGATCCTGATGAGAACCGTTGCCATTCGAACTTAATCAACCCGCTTCAATTGAGGCGGGTTTTTTTGTGGGTTGAAACTGGAGCTTCAAGCCAACCTCTCCGCAGCTCCTCCGGCAAATGACAATAGCTCATCGTCATTCGTGGATTGATCTCAACCACCCCGTCCGGCCCGTCATCGGCCAAGATCATATCGATTCCGATGTAGCCGTTAAACGTTGGGAGCACGTCAACCGTTTGCTGGGCGAGAGCGCGGGCTCGTTGGGTTTGGTGTTGATCGAGCGGGTATTCAGCGCCTACGTAGGCTCCAATAGAACCACTTGGGCCGACGTTTGAATCAATTCCCCTGTCATCAAAAATCTGGCCCGTGGGAGGCAGGAAGAAGTGATTACCGCCCGCGTTGATGACCGAGATGCTGACAGATTTCCCTGGAACAAATTGTTCGACTCTCCACTTTTTGCGGTCTTGGAATTCAGTTTTACGATTGGTATCCGAGAAAACCTGAACGTCGTCACTGCCGGCGCCTTGAGTCGGTTTGGCGACCCACTTGAGCCCGGATTCCATCTCGCTCGGCGGTACTGCAATGCCGTGGCTGCCCAAATACTCCTGCATCCGATTCTTGTCGGAAGCCAACTCAATCCAAGCCACAGGCCCTCCGAACCATTTTTCACTGAACGTCTCTAGATGTTGGTAACATTGGGCCAGAATCCCATCGCTCTCCGGTGCAATGATGAAAATTTGATCGGCCTCTAGCGCCAGATCGCGGAGGCATTGCCACAAGTCGCCTTGTATAAGCACAGGGGAAAAATGTCGGCGTTTTTCAGCCCATGGTGCGGCGTGTTCGGATTGGCAAATCCTTGCATCTAAGGGCGCGACAACGTCGTGACCCGCGGCAATTAGATCTTCCGCCAGGGCCGAAAACATCGCGCTGCCCTGCTTAAGAAAAGAATCGTCTTGATCCAATGGGCAATCTGATTCAATCAGCCCACCACCCACCATCCACTCAAACAGTAAAAAGTTCATGCAGCCGCCGGTTGCTTACTTGGTAGAAACGGTACAGTCCGGTTTGGTTTACAACCCAACCGATTGGGCTACAATTGAGACTTTCAAACCATCATCCGCTTATTAATTCTCGGACTTCCAATATGAGCAC
>CALDEW010000057.1 GCA_937942355.1 uncultured Pirellulaceae bacterium
AGCGGCACCTATCAGCTTCGCGTGGCCAACGGCTCGACCAACGTTGACACCGACTATGGCCTCGCCTTTGGTGGCACGGTGGTCGCCGCGGTATTACTGGGGGATTGCAATCTGGACGGCGTTGTGGACTTTTTCGACATCGCTCCGTTAATAGGATTTTTGACATCCGGCGAATATCTTGAACAAGCAGATTGCAACGAAGACGGTGTCGTTGACTTTTTCGACATCGCTCCTTTTATTGGATTTGTCACCAATAACTAGGCTGCGACAACGAGTTCTATTGCTCTACTTCATTGCCCACAGACGTCGATCAAGTATTGCTGGAGATGATCAGCCTTCAGCCGGATCGGCCTCTTGTGTGCCGCGATCGCGTGAACCAGCGATTGGCTTTGTTATCGCTTAAGATGCCACCAATTCTGGATCTAAGTTGAACATCTAGGTTGGGCGTATCACAACCGCTGAAACGTTTCCGCTGAGACAGACATCCACGTCTCTGCCGGGGTCGCGTTGTCTGTCGTTGTAGCGCCCCTTGTAAACTAACGTTTGCTCGACTTCGGCACGTCGAGGTTCCAGAGCACCTCCGACTCCGTGGCCGTAGTCAAACGGCAATGGACTGCGATCTAAATCGCATTCGACAATCTGCACCGAGTGAATATCGCGTTCGGTGCAGTCGGGGAGATTGAAGTTCACCAAGTCGCCTCCGGCTAATCCGGTTCGGCTGAGCACATCATCGATCACCCGCCGCAATAAAGGTCGCACCGCTTCCCAGTCAAATTCTGCCGGATAGTTCAAACGATGCTGTGAAATGGCAACCGCCTTCTTACCAAAAAACGTCGCCTCTCGTGCAGCCGCAACCGTGCCAGAGATAAAGAAATCGACCCCCAAATTTCCTCCGTTGTTGACCCCCGAAAACACCCAGTCGAAATCTTCACCTAACTGCGTTAGCCCGACTCGCGCACAATCGGCCGGTGTTCCGTCCAAATGATATCGCCGATCTGCGTACTGGGTCAGTTTCATCGGCCGCTCAAATGTCATCTGGTGGCTGATGCCGGACTGTGGCGTCGCGGGAGCCACAGTCCAAACCTCGGCGATTTCCGCCAGCTCCGATTCCAGCAATTTGATGCCAGGTGCGTCCCAACCGTCATCGTTACTTAAAAGTATCTTCATTGATTCCTTACTGATTTCGAAAAGCCGCAATTTGCCGACCAGCTACCTTGACCAAGTTAACGACCGAAAAGCAAAACACCTTTAGAAAATTCATATTTAGGGCACTTTTCACTTTTGGATCCAATCCCACCGCGCGTCGCATATCGAAGCGACTGCCGAATATAGCTTAACACTTCCGTATCCCATAAATCACATCAGATCTCGCCCTTCTCATCCCTACAAACCGAACTGCTTATACAAAACGACCAGATCAAATTTGAATTTTGATTCCTTGCCTCGCCACGCGTCTCAGGCGGTAAGTTGCGTCCTAGCCTTTACTAAGCGCAGAATTGACCTGCCTACTACCTCATCTAAACCACTTCTTCTCAAACACACTTTCTATCATGCCTCAACAAAAATTTCGAATCCTAACGATAGACGACAATGAAGCGATTCATGATGACTATCGCAAAGTTCTCTGCGCTTCCTCGGAAGACTCAGAGCTTACCGAAGCGACGGAGTTTCTCTTTGGTGAAACCCAAGAACAACGCCTTTCGGATTCCAGCACGCCCATCTATCAGATTGATTCTGTACTCCAAGGCATGCATGGAATTGATCGTGTCAAGCAAAGCGTTTCTGAAGACCGCAGCTATGCCTGCGCGTTCGTTGATGTTCGTATGCCACCTGGAATAGACGGTGTCGAGACTTCGAAACGCATTTGGGAGATTGACCCTAATCTTCCGATCGTCTTGTGCACCGCTTATTCGGATCGCTCTTGGGAAGATATTTCCTGCCAATTGGACCGAACGGATAAACTCCTGATTCTGAAGAAGCCTTTTGACCCGCTGGAACTGCGCCAAGTCGCCGCTGCCCAGACCGCGCGCTGGAAACTTTCAAAGACCGTCGAACAAAACACCCAGCTGCTCGAAACAAGAGTGCTCGAAAGAACTAACGAGATATTTGAAACTCGTGACTTAGTCTTCTTTACGCTCGCTCGACTTGCAGAATCGCGAGACCCCGAAACAGGACATCATCTTGAACGCATCGAAGGCTACACTCGACTGTTAACGCAATGGCTATCAAAGAATGGGCCCTACCAGGATACGTTGACTGATCGCTACTGCGATGAAATCTGCCGTTCAAGTATTTTGCATGACGTCGGCAAAGTAGGAATTCCAGACTCCGTACTGCTGAAACCGGGAAAGCTGACGCGCGAGGAGTTTGAAGTCATGAAGCAGCATACCGAAATTGGTGCCGAAGCATTGGAAGATTCTGCGCTGCACTCCGAATTTAGCGATTTCCTTTCCTTAGCCATCGAGATCGCTCGCTATCACCATGAAAGGTACAACGGCAGCGGATACCCCCACGGGCTCTCCGGAACTGACATCCCGCTATCTGCACGCATTGTCGCTGTCGCCGACGTATTCGACGCGCTAACATCGGAACGCATTTACAAAAAAGCAATGCCTGCCGAAGAAGCAAGATTGCTAATTCTCTCGGAATCAGGAGAACACTTTGATCCTGAAATCGTCGCTGCATTTGAAGCGCAATGGGAAGCGTTCAAGAAATGTGCTGATCGCCAGCACGCCCCACCTACGATTCCTTTGGTCGAGCAACTTCTTACACAAGCACAAAGTTCGCCACCGACGCCTTCGCTCTAATCCCAACATCCATTCGCCTGACTCATTGCACAAGTTCGATGCACAATCTATCTCTCCATCAATCTCAGTTCTTCGACCTGACGTCGCAGCGGATCTACTTTCGCGACAAAGACCTCAAGTTGACCTTTGCCAACAAATCCTATTTGGACGACATTTGTTGCGCGCAGCTCGAAGACGTTTTGGGCACGCGATTGAGAGACTTCGATATTGAGCGCAATGGAATTCAGGATTTGCTGCTTGAAGTAGAAAATCAAATCTCTGAAACACAGGAAGTTCAGATTCGTGATCATGTGCGCTGCAATTCCAACGGCAATGATTCCATTGTATCGCTTGAGTGCCATCCAATTTTTTCAGACGATGGCAATTTTCGTGGAATTGTATGTCGTTACGATGTCGAAAACATATTTGAATCTCTTGGTGTTGAAAAAATGCTAATGGACTCATTGATGAGGTCTACGCAAGACTTCATCTACTTCAAAGACCGCAACTCTCGATTTATTCGCGTCAGCCACAGCATGGTCGATTTGTTTGGGGTGCGTGATCATGACAGTATCATCGGAAACACCGACTTCGATTTTTGGGATTTCGAATGCGCTCAAGGCTTTTTCCAAAGCGAACGTCGCATCATGGAGACCCGAGAACCCCTCATTGGTGTTTGTGAAGAAGAAATCAAGCCTGACGGAACTAAAAGCTGGGTAATCAGTTCCAAAATGCCGTTGGAGGACGATTTTGGAAATGTCTTTGGCACATTTGGTATCAGCAAAAACATTACCGAGCTCAAGGAAACCGAGTTCAAATTGCAAGAGATCAACCAACAATTGGTATCCGCTTCTCGTCGAGCAGGAATGGCGGAGATCGCAAGTAACGTTATTCACAACGTTGGCAACGTACTCAACAGCATCAATGTATCGCTGTCCGTCACGCGGACCATGGTCAAAAACTGTGGCATTGAGAACCTTATTAAGTCCGCCGACCTATTAGAAGAAAACAAGGAAACACCGGACTTTCTCAGTAAAGACCCTAAGGGAAAGATACTTCACAAATTCCTTCGAATGTCCGCCGAAAGTTTGGAGAAGACCCAAGCCAAGGTTGTCGAGGAACTTGACTCACTCGGACGAAATGTCGAGCACATTAAAACGATCGTTTCGATGCAGCAGGAGCACGCTGGCACGGCGTTGGTGATCGAATCCGCTGATCTTTCACTCTTGGTAGAAGACGCGATTCGAATTGGCCAATGCACGCTAAACAACTCAAATGTTGAGATCTCAAAACACTTCAATGCTGAACTCGAAGTGGAAATCGACAAGCACCGCGTGCTTCAGATCTTGGTTAACCTCATTCGCAACGCGATGCACGCTTGCGAAGACCATGACAATGAAGAACCGAAAGAAATTCGAATCACTATCTCTCAACCTGCGGAGGACTACTTCATGATTGATGTCAGCGATAACGGGATAGGAATTGAGGAAGGCAATCTCACAAGCATCTTCAACCATGGATTCACGACGAAAGAAAGCGGGAAAGGATTCGGGCTTCACAGCAGTGCCAACGTCGCCAAAGAACTTGGAGGATCGCTGATCGCAGTCAGCTCCGGCATAGGAGAAGGAGCTACCTTCTCGTTGAATCTACCTGTAAAAGCGCCGAGAAAATCCAACCCAACGGTACGTTCAGAAGTTATCACAATTGGAATGAATGACACCATCACAACTGACACGCCAGTTACACCTTAGACAATAATCGAGTTCGATGAAGCGGACTCGACTAACGCTCGGCTAAGCTTCGCTCCGCAACTGAGGCGGCAAGCACTTTTCCGGAAATCCCTGAAAACAAACCGGCTTCGTAAAACGATAAATGGACTGGTGCCCGATCGAAGTATAAAAGCTGTGAGTTGTGGCAGGATAGGGTCCGCCATGATGCATTGCGTTACAAACTTCGATGCCTGTCGGGAAACCATTGAAAACGATTCGTCCGACCTTGCGCTGCAATAGTCTGACCAGTTTTAAGTTCGAATTCAAATCCTCTTCGGTGCCATGGATCGTAGCCGTCAAATGGCCGTCCAACGACGCTGCATACGCCAGCATCTGCTCCGTTGATTGGCATCGCAGGACAACCGAACTGGGGCCAAACACTTCTTCATGCACTTCGGACGAACTCTGCAGCACTGAAATATCCGCCTCGTAAATATTACAGGCGGCTTGATGAGCGCCATCGACAGGTGGTTGATCCGAACGCGCGATTCTCTCAACTCCGTTGATCGATTCCAGGTTTCCTTGAGCGTCCTGAAACGATTTGTGGATTCCCGGGTGCAGCATCGTCGCCGGGGGAACGCCTGAAACCGATGACTTGACCGCTGACAAAAACTGCTCCAACGAATCGCTCTCAACACCTAAAACAATGCCGGGGTTGGTACAAAATTGCCCCACGCCTAAATTGACCGACTGCACGTAGCCTTGGGCGATCTCTTGAGCCCGTTGCTTCAGCGCACCGGGTAATAGGAACACGGGATTGGAGCTACCCATTTCGGCGTAAAACGGGATCGGAATCTCGCGCGCGTTGACAGCGTCGAACATTGCTCGACCACCACCCAATGATCCGGTAAACGCAACCGCCGCAACATCAGGATGCTGGACCAGCGACTTCCCAAATTCGTTCGACTTTCCCTGCAGCAAAGAAAATGTACCTGCCGGCAAACCAATCTTCTCAACCGCCGCAGAAATCACTTCCGCCAAAATTTCGCAGGTTCCCGGATGAGCCGGATGAGCCTTAACGATCACGGGGCACCGCGCCGCAAACGCCGAAACAGTATCCGTTCCCGCAACCGAAATCGCCAACGGAAAATTGCTGGCACCGAAAACAACGACCGGCCCAACCCCAAACAACATTGTCCTGACGTCAGGCTTGGGCGGCTTTCGTTCCGGATCGCCTGCATCAATTCTTGGTTGTCGCCAATCGTCGTTGCGTGTCATATTCGCAAAGATGCGGATCTGATTCGTCGTCCGCCCGCGCTCACCCTGCAAACGCCCCATAGGCAAACCCGTTTCCGCATGAGCTCGATCCAAGAGGGAATCGCCGGCAGCATCTATTCCTTCCGCAATCGCCTCCAGAAAATCTCCGATTCGGTCAGAGCTGGCGGTTTGCAATTCATCAAACGCCTCATCAGCAGCAGCCACCGCTGCGTCGATATCGGATTGGCCTGCTTCTAAGAACTCACCCTCCAAGGTTTCACCATTGGAAGGGTTGGTTGCCGAAAAACTATCCGCTGAATTCTCAACGCCACTGCGTTTACCGGCGATGAAGTGCTTTCCCGTTAGTGCCACAAAACTATCCCTGCAAAAAACTAAAATGAATCACCAAACCAAATCACACAGCGCTGATTACTTGACCGAGTTGACCAATTTTCCGATCCCATCAATCTCAATTTCAATCACATCGTCTTCCACCAAAGAAAAATCATCCGGCGGAATAATCCCCGTCCCCGTCATGAGAAAGCAGCCACTGGGATGAGCGTTATCGCGAAACACAAACTCCACCAGTTCATCCAGCCCGCGCTTCATCTGAGAAAGCGTTGTGCTTTCGGCGATGATCTCCTGACCGTCTCGCAAAATCCTCATCCGGATCTCGGTCTCCGGCGCAGGATGCTGCCGCGTGACCAAAATTGCCGGCCCCACCGCCGCACAGCGATCAAACGTTTTGGCCTGTGGCAGGTATAACGGATTCTCGCCTTCGATATCTCGGCAACTTAAATCGTTGCCAATCGTATAGCCAACAATTTTCCCTGAGGACGTGATCACCAACGTCAACTCCGGCTCCGGCACGATCCATTTCGAATCAATCCGCAATCTCAGCCAATCGTTGTTGCCCACCGTCCGTGCCGCGTTGGCCTTAAAAAAGATCTCAGGCCGCGTCGCATCATAGACGCGATCATAGAAGTCACCACCTCCGGCATCTTTGGACTCATCCATCCGCGCCGCCTTGCTTTTGAGATACGTCACGCCGGCAGCCCAGATCTCTTGGTTACCAGATGGAGGAAGCGTTTGGGCGACAGCGTCGGCCAACGAATCATCCGGCGGAAACGATCCAACGCAGGAATTTAGGTACTCATAAAGATCGTCATCGTTGAGCATCTCATCCCAAGGTCGATCGATTCGATACCAATCGCCATCAAACTCTAAGACCGGCGTCGTTTTGGTTCGATAAAGCAGCATTTCACATCCGTCTTTTCTGAAGCCTGTTCTAAGAATTCATTTCATACCCGTTTCATATCTTATCTGATGAAAATCGTTGTAGCGATTGGTTACTGATTGTTTACCACCAATTTGCAACTTAAAATGAGTCGTTTTCAAGCCACCCGAATTGTTAAAGCAAGCACGCCGATGATCGAGCTACTCACACATCCTTTCACAATTCTCTTTGTCGGCCTTGCGGTCGTCATTGGCGGCATCGTTGTTGCTCGACTCAACGCTTTCATTGCATTGATCGGAGCAGCCTTGATCGTCAGCCTGATGGCACCAGGCGACTGGGGCGAGAAAATTTCGCGCGTTTCGGACGGCTTCGGTCGCACCGCCACCGGCGTCGGCATCGTAATCGCACTTGCGTCGATCATTGGAATGGCGATGGTGGAAAGCGGAGCGGCCGATCGAATCGTACGCACGATGCTCGCATGGTTTGGAGAAAAACGTGCTTCGACGGCGCTGATGACCAGTGGGTTCATTTTGGCGATGCCAGTCTTCTTCGACACCGTGTTTTTCCTGATGGTGCCACTGGCTCGAGGGCTGTATCAGAAACTGGGAAAAAACTACCTCAAATTTCTGCTCGCGATCGGATGTTGTGCCACGGCGCACGCGCTCGTCCCCCCCACACCTGGCCCGCTGCTGGCCGCGTCTGAACTTGGCGTCGGCATGGGCCGCATGATGCTGGTGGGTTGCTTGGTCGGTTTCCCGGCGGCAATCGCGGGAATGTTCTTTGCCAGCGTTGCCGATAAAATGATGCCCAATCACAAACCACCGGACTTGCAAGATGACCAAGTCCAGCCCGATGTCCAACCTGTGGCCGATGATCAGCTTCCTTCGTTGTGGCTATCGTTGCTGCCGATCGTTTTGCCAATTGTGATGATCTCTTCGGTCAGCTTCTTCCACACGCCACCACCCAGCGGACCCGACCCGTCAATTTGGGGCGCGATCGGAACGCCTGCATTAAGTCTCTTTTTATCGACGTTGATTGCGATGGCGACATATTGGTTCTATCGCCGGCCCACCATCGCAAAATTTTCTCACAATGTCGAAGCTGCGCTGATGAGCGGCGGCGTGATTGTGCTGATTACATGTGCCGGAGGCGCCTTTGGAAAAATGCTCCAACAAGCCCAGTTGGCTGAAGCGATTAAAGGCCAATTCGGTCAGTCATCCGCCGAAGGAATGGGGCTGCTTTTATTGTCCTTCGGCGTTGCAGCGCTGATTAAATTTGCTCAAGGCAGCAGCACGACGGCGCTGATCGTGACCGCTGGCATGATCGCCGCGATCATCTACCCCGAAAACGAAGATGGAAAAACGATCATCGATGCCGCGGCGCAGGCGAAAGTGCTTGGCTATCACCCGGTTTATTTAGCCGCCGCGATCGGCGGGGGATCTTTGGTAGGTTCTTGGATGAACGACAGCGGTTTTTGGATCTTTGCCAAGATGGGCGGGCTGACAGAAACTCAGGGACTCAAAACGTGGACGCCGCTGTTGGCAATTTTGGGCATCGTCTCCATGGTGATGACATTGATCTTGGCCAACGTTCTACCGATGGCCGGTTAACAGACGAAACCGCCCACTGTCACAGCAACCTTTCCCAAAACGTCCATGAACCCATTCGACATCGCCGACGACAGTATCCTTCATGTCCAAACGTCCGCCGACGGGCCTGCTGGCGAACTACCGCTGACCGATGAAATGTTGCGTCACCGTCCTTCGGGCGATCTGTTTGGCTGGACCCAGGACGCTGCGATGGGTTGGGAACCGGCTCAACTGGCGCGTGATGAATACCTCATCCTCAGCACCATGGGTGGCATGCGTGCCGACGACGGCTCGCCGATCGCGCTGGGATACCATACGGGCCATTGGGAACTTGGATTGCTGATCAAGGCGGCCGCCGACCGCATCAAAGAGCGCGATGGCATTCCCTTCGCTGGCTATTGCAGCGACCCTTGTGATGGTCGATCCCAAGGCACCACCGGCATGTTCGACTCGTTGGCGTATCGTAACGATGCCGCGGTCGTCCTCAGGCGACTAATTCGTTCCCTGCCGACGAGTAAAGGTGTTCTTGGCGTGGCGACCTGCGACAAAGGTCACCCCGCGATGATGATGGCGCTCTCCGGTATCGGAAGCAAACCCTGCATCGTGGTACCTGGCGGTGTCACGTTACCGCCCACG
>CALDEW010000058.1 GCA_937942355.1 uncultured Pirellulaceae bacterium
GCATCGCATCGAACTCGATCAGCAACATCCCTCGGCCGTCTGGACTGATGATGACGCTGGGTTCGGGTTGTGCATTGATGATGTCGACGACCGATTGTGGTGGAAGGCGATATCCATCGGCGTTGGTATTGGAGCGAGGAGCAGTCATTTATTAGCGTGGGTTGAACGTTGTCTTGCGAAATCAAATAGCGCGATATGTTGTTTTTTAGAACGTCTCAAGATCAAGAGGATGTCTCAATTTCAAACTGACAGTGTCGCAGAAATACGCGAACCTGTTGCGTTTTTGCAACGTCATGTTGTTGACGATCGGTTTACGGAATTCTGTTTTCATACATTCCAATGATGGATTGTGGCTAAATGCCGAGAGTTATCTGGATTTTCGCGATTCAGACAAAAAGGCTCCAATTTTACGAAACATTAGGCACATAAATTGCGTCTAAAAAGTAGGTAACTGCTTCCAAAACCTGTCAAACCCACATTAACTTAACGTGAGACTGGTGATGACCAATACCCAACGATACGACAATCTTACCAGCGACCTTCCTAAGATCGCTTCCAACACCAAGAAGGCGAACCCTTTTCGCTCTGAGGCCGAGTTTGAAAATTGGTTAGAGCTGCAGTTGGATTCGCTGGAGAAACTGTACGCCGAGTTTGAAACCAAAGATTCTCTTCGTGGTTTCTTCGCGCGGTAACTTTTTTATCCGACACAAACGCGTCTACTTTATTGCCTGGAGGTTGGGTAACGGACCGGCGTCCAGCTTTTTTGCCGCTCACTCTTTTGATAGACGATTGCAGGGAGTTTTAAGGGGAAAGGTGGGCGGTGGCGCGCGGGCGCACTTTCGGGGACCGAAAGGCTACGATTCGCGATGTTCTTTGTATCGCGCGACAAATTCTTCTGTCTGTGCTCTTCCTAAGACTCGTTCAAGCAGCAGGTAGGGTCTTAGCCCAAGTACTTTCGCCTTTCTTCCAAGATCATCTGGGTGGCGATTCTTGCACACCGGGCAGGGCATTCCCTTTTCGCGCGGCGTCTGTGATTCGTAGCGGCAATTTTCACACGCGCGATTCAGTTTCCAGTGGATGCCATCAGAAAATCCTCCGGGAATATATTCAACAAACAGACGCATGTTGTGATCCGCGCAACGCCTGCAGGCATCTGAGAATTGCTTCAGCCGCCGGTGCTGGGGACGCTCCGAAGCGACGGAGTTGAAGATCGATGCAAGTTCGGCGACCGATTGTTCTTCAAACCACTTTGGTGGCCAAAGGTGATAGAAGCCGCTCTCTTTCAACATTGCTTGGTCGACCAACGCAACTAAGTCATCCGCCGGCATAACCTCAGCCGTTGCCGTGTGACCGAAGGTGAAGTTTAGATCTACCGGTAGTAAACCAAAACACCCTGCCCAATCTGTTTCTACTTGAGCGTTGCAATTGGCGTGGCAGTTTCCGCAGCGCTCGGACAGCGACGGCGCGTCTCCAAAGAAATCAAAGACTTCGTCCGCGTGAAAGGCCCGAACCAGAGACGAATCGCTGATCGGAGCCGGGTGAACGCAGATATCCTCGAGCACGCGGTCCTCACGGTACCCATTGGACAGCTCGCGCACGTTTCGTAGCTGTCGAAACGTTTGGTCGGCCAAGTTATCAACGTCGATGTCTCGTAGCGCGCAATCGTGTTCTATCGCCCATCTTAGAAACGGTGGCGTCGGTCCAAGAACAGCAGCGGTTCGTTTCATGGATCCCTAGTGGCGGAAGTGTCGGTTGCCGGCAAAGACCATGGGGATGCCATTTTCATTGCAAGCGGCGATAACTTCGTTGTCACGCACACTGCCGCCGGGTTGAATGATGGCCTTCACACCTGCCGCTGCGGCCAGTGGAATGCTGTCGGCAAACGGGAAGAATGCGTCCGAGGAAAGGACCGACCCTGCCGCGTTGTCAGCGCCCGCTTTGCGGATGGCAATCTGCACTGAATCGACGCGGCTCATTTGCCCGGCACCTACACCGACCAATCCGCGGTCTTTGGAAAGGCAAATGGCGTTGGATTTAATGAAACGAACCATGTGCCAGCCGAACTTGAGCTCCTCCATCAGCGCGTCGTCGACTTGGGTTTCGGTAACCGTTTTCCAGTCGCCGTAATTGTCAGGTTGGTTGTCGGCCTGTTGCACCAACATGCCGCCCAACAGATTTCGGTACTCCATGTTGGGCTTGCTTGGTTTCAGATCGCCCACGGACAGCAAACGGACGTTCTTTTTCCATTTCGGTTTCGTCTTGAGGATGTTCAGCGCCTCATCGTCGAAGCTTGGGGCTACGATCGCTTCCACGAAAAATTCGCCTGCCGATAAAAATTCTGCTGTTGCGACATCAATGGGGCGGTTTATTCCAATCACGCTTCCGAACGCGCTGACCGGATCGCCAGCAAAGCCTTTTTCACAAGCCTCCGCCAATGTTGCCGCCGTTCCTGCACCACAAGGGTTGTTGTGCTTAATTACGGAACAGGCAGGGTTGGGTAATCCGCGCACCATGTTTAGCGCCGCGTCCAAGTCCAGCAGGTTGTTGTAGGACAATTGTTTGCCATTGAGTTGCGTCGCATCGATGAGATTTGCTTCGTCGACCTTTTTCGAACGATAAAGAGCGGCCTGTTGATGGCTGTTTTCACCGTATCTTAGAACGGCTTCTCGGTTGAGCGAAATGTTGATGGTCGGCGCGAATGTCTCTTCAGCGTTGCTGGCGAAGTAATCGGCGATCGTC
Source organism: uncultured Pirellulaceae bacterium (assembly GCA_937942355.1). Taxonomy (GTDB): domain Bacteria; phylum Planctomycetota; class Planctomycetia; order Pirellulales; family Pirellulaceae; genus Mariniblastus. Next base: position 2,740 of record CALDEW010000058.1, read on the forward strand.
GCGTCGTAGGCAGCCGTGTGTTGGAATGCTTCAGCCATCAGGCGGCGACGCAGGCCATCGGAAGTTGATTTGGAAGACTTCAACTCGCTGGTGACGTCGTCGTATTGCTCAGGCGAAGTTACCACGGAAACGAATTTATTATTCTTCGCCGCGGCGCGGACGAGGCTGGGTCCACCGATGTCAATTTGTTCGATCGCTTCGGCTTCGGTGATTCCCTCTTTCGCGATCGTGGCGGCAAAAGGGTAAAGGTTGACGACGACCAATTCGAAAGTCTTAATGTCATGGTCGGCCAATGATTTCATGTCGGTGTCGAGGTCGTGGCGACATAAGATCCCTGCAAAGATCTTCGGATGAAGTGTTTTCACGCGTCCGTCCATCATCTCCGGGAAGCCCGTATAATCGGCGACATCGACGACTTCGATGCCTGCTTCGCTTAAGTGCTTGCGAGTTCCTCCGGTGCTGTAGATCTCAACGCCTGAGTCTGCCAGCGATTTTGCAAAATCAACGATACCGGTTTTATCACTGACGCTAATGAGGGCTCGTTTAATTTCGGGTGCAGGCATTTTGAAAGCTGTTTCGCTGGATAGAGAATGAACGGGTACTAAAACGGCAAATTGTCGAAAACCAACCGTTAACCGCAACCGGTAAAATCTATCTGCATCAAGAAATCAAAATATTGGCTCTTCGGAAGAATTTGCGGGTCGATTTTAGCTTTACCGCGAATTTCAGTGGCGCCTCGCAGGACTCCGATCGAACCGTGTTTTGTCCGCTACGTTCGCTCAAGCGTATGCTGAACTGAACGTTTTCGACCAAGCCCGACCAAGCCCACCGCAACGATCAAGCCTGCAGCAGATGGCTTTGGAATCGCCGTCGCGGTAAACGCACCGGTCCGCCCGTACGAACCGGTCCGCCCGTAGAACTGCGTATCGAGAAGGTTGACGTCAGCGCTGTTCTCGCCAGCGATTCGCCGAAAGAAAGTTCCGGCGTCGAGGCTGCGTACGATTTGTTGGATTCGACTATTTGCGTCGTCGAAGCAAAAGTCCCAATCCAGCGAAGAGCATAAGACCAGCTGCCGAAGGCTCCGGAATCGAAGAAACGACGCCGACCTGAACGTTGAACGCGGAAATCGCGCTGCTAGGACCTGAGATAAACACATCACCTCGAAGCGTTCCAAGCTCCGAAACGAGAAAATTGTCGGTAAATTCACTGATGACAGTGGGTAGTCGATCGCCTTCCAAATTGTTGGCTGTCACCGTTCCTCTGCCGTTACGCTGGTCGTAGAAAAAGGTTAAGTCCAGCGAGCGATGAGCGCCTTGACTATGCTGGTCCTCGCTATTGAGATTGACCTGATCGATGTCGAAATCAGTCCCGGATATAAAAGCTGGAATTGGATCATTCGTGAACACCAAGGAACCGAGACTCAGGATGAAATTCGACCCGTCCGCAGCAAACAGTCGCATGCGTGATTGAAACCCGTTCGCGCTGTCGCTCCTGAAATGCCCAGACATATTGATCGTCAGTGTCCTTGCTTCCTCGGGAATCGTGATGTCAGGAAAATCTCCTCCGGTGCCACTATTGCCTGAGCCAACAGTGATTGCTCCGCTGGTGAGACCGAACAGAACGCTTGCCGGATCGTTTGTCCGGTCGGTGAACAAAAGCGGTCTCGTTGGAAAGTCTGTGGTCCAACCAGCGATCCCGTCGATACTCTGGCCTTCGACGAAAGGAGGAGATTCGATGTTTTGTTCAATAAGCGTTATGTTTTGCAGCTCTTGCGCGCTTACGGCTGTATGCCAAAGGCAAAGCGACAGCAATAGCCCTGCTTGAAGCACGAAAATGAAAGGGCGTACGGGACTGCATAAACGGAACTGGGGTGTAATTGACATTAGGTTATTTCTCTCATGGTTTTGTGAATACGACAAATTCGTGAAGCGCCGCGGCTTGGCTGCTCTTTTATTTTGTTGGGATCGCGAAAAATTATTCTTCTCTGACTCTCATCTGTATTCGTACATCGCAATCGCTGCGCACGTCCAGATGTTGTACAAATCGAAGTATCAGATCGGTGTCTGCCGCAAAGTCATCCGGCTCCACCAAGGAGTCCGCTTTGGCAACAGCTGAAAGAAACAGAATCTACATCGGCAACGCGGAGTCTGAATCTAAATCATTACTTCTCTACTCCATTTGAATCCCAAAACAAGAAACTTTCCTACAAACCGAACACTCATTCAATGCTACTTTGACGAATATCACACGTATAGAATGAATGTGACTTTGGAATGGATGTGACTCCGGCACCTTCTCCGTAAGGCTAAGCTGAACGTTTTCGTCGAACCCAAAGTCCCAATCCACCGAAGACATAAGACCAGTTGCCGAAAGCTTCGGCACGGCTTCGGTAACCGAGACTTCCAGCTGATAAAACTGCGCGTCAATTCAACGAGCCATCAACCCGCACGAAGTACTCGCCGAGACTCAATAGTCAGATATCCCCAAAGAGACTCGTTCTTGCTTTTCTGATCGTTCCTTTTTCATAGTCACACCAGCCGCTCCCAGTGCTCACGACGAATCGACGGTCGTCCTATTTTCGCCTTCTACGGCCTAATACCAGCAGGCTCAAGAATGCCAATGTAGTAGAGCTTGACGGTTCCGGAACCGAAGAAACTGCGCCGACCTGAACGTTGAAAGCGGAAATCGCGTCGTTAGAATCTGCGACAAACACATCACCTCCAAGCGTTCCAAGCTCCGAAACGAGAAAAGTGTCGGTAAATTCAGTGATGACAGTGGGTAGTCGATCGCCTTCCAAATTGTTGGCTGTCACCGTTCCTTCCCCGGTACGCTGGTCGTAGAACAAGGTTAAATCCAGAGAGCGATGAGCGAACTGGCTGTGCTGGTCTTCGCTATTGAGATTGACCCGATCGAATTCGAAATCTGTCCCGGTTATAAAAGTTGGAAGTGGATCATCCGTGAACAACGAGCCACCAAGACTCAGTATGAAATTCGGCCCTTCCGTGCTAAACAGTCGTATGAGTGCGCCAAACCCAGTCGCGCTCCTGAAACGCCCAGACAAATTGATCGTCAGCGTCCTTGCTTCCTCGGGAATCGTGATGTCAGCAAAAGTTCCTCCGGTGCCATTATTGCCTGAGCCAGTGGTGATTGCTCCGCTGGTGAGACCGAACAGAACGCTTGTCGCATCGTTTGTCCGATCGGTGAATACAAGCGGTCTCGTTGAAAAGTCTGTGGTGAAGCCCTCGATCCCGTCGATACTCTGGCCTTCGACGAAAGGAGGAGATTCGATGTTGTGTTCAACAAGCGTTATGTTTTGCAGTTCTTGGGCGCTCACGGCTGTATGCCAAAGACAAAGCGACAAGAAGAATAGCCCAGCCTGAAGCACGGAAATGAAAGGGCGTACGGTACTGCATAAGCGGAACTGGGGGGTAATTGACATTAGGTTGAACGCGCCGAGTCTCACAACACCATGAGCTTGAACCATTATTTCTCTTCTCCATTTGAATCCCAAAATAGACCCCCAGAAAACGAAAGCTCTTCCGCCAAGCTGGGCAATTTTCCTAAGTTACTCGACGAATATCACAAGTATAGAATGATTGTGATTTTGGAATGGATGTGACAAAGGCCGTCCATTGCCTTTGCTGGTCTCAAGAGAGCCCAGTTAGAGAGAAACGGGCGTCGTCTATCCACGAATCTCCGATGGTGTGCGCTTGGTGACGGTTCGAAAGGAACGTGAAAAGTGACTCTGGTCGGAGAATCCACATTCGAATGCGATCTCGGCAAGCGGCATGGAAGTTTCCTGCAACAGCTTCATGGCCCTCTGAATCCGCACCGACCGAACAAAAGCCGCAAACGTTTGCCCTGTT
>CALDEW010000059.1 GCA_937942355.1 uncultured Pirellulaceae bacterium
GCCGCGGTCGCGATCGCTGTGATGACCGGTTGCTATTTACCGATTCTCAACGGGCCGCCGGGAACGATCGGCATGCAGCGCAGCCGCGCTGTGTTGTTCGATCCCTATCCCAGTGACACACTCGGTCCGCCGATCGTCGGAGGCCGGCCAAGAGGTTTTGACCTGCCGCTGGCAGACGTAACCAATGCCCAGAGTAATCCGAATGCGCGTCCACCATCGGCAGGTTACGGGTACTAAAGTACACGCTTGCGATTGAGTTTCCCTGTTTAACGATGAGCCGGCAGGCGACCTCGTTTCTGCGGGGCCGAGACACGGTCTCCTGCCGGCTTATCGTTAAACAGGCTTGAACCGCCTTAAGCGATCCGGTTCAGCACTTCGATTCCTTGCTCCAGTTTTTCGTCGCTGACGGCATAAGAAATGCGGAAATGAGAATCGTAGTCGCTGAAGATATTGCCGGGGATCACCATCAGGTTATTTTCGATCGCTTTTGCGACGAACGACTGCCCTGAAACGCCTTCAGGCAATTTTGGGAAGGCATAGAACGCACCTCCCGGTTTAACGATCTCGTAGTTTCCGCTCAATCCCTCCAACAATCGGTCTCGTTTGATTCGATACTGATCAACGTAGGGTGTGATGTCCGTGTCAAGCGCCACCGCACCGGCCCACTGCGCCGGATGCGGCGAACAGACAAACGTGAACTGCTGAACTTTCAGCATCGTTTCAATGATCTTCTTGGGCCCGTGCACGTAGCCGACACGATGGCCCGTCATTGCATACGTTTTCGAAAATCCGTCAATTACGATGCAGTCAGGATTGTACGCCGCCGCCGAAACATACGGCCGATCGTAGACGAACTTGCTGTAAATCTCATCGGATACTAAACAGATGCCATGTTTGGCCGCCAGTTCGGCGACGCCCTTGATCTCCTCATCCGAGAAGCAAACGCCAGACGGATTGGAAGGACTGTTGAGGATGATCATCTTAGTTTTGTCAGTGATCGCATCTTCAAGCTTCTGCATGTCCAGTTTGAAATCTGGGTAGGCGCTGACTTTGACGCTGACGCCGCCGGTCAGTTCGATGATTGCGGGGTACATGACAAAGAACGGATCGAAGTAAATGACTTCGTCGCCGGGGTTGATCAAAGAGAGCACCGACAGCATCAGACCGCCGCTGGTGCCCGAACATACGAAAACATCGCGATCGTCGTGGCCGAAGTTCTGGTCCACTTCGGCCTGAAGTTTCTCGCGCAGTTGGGGAATCCCTTGCGTTAGCGCGTATCCGTTTTTCCCCTCGTTGAGGGCGCGAATATATTCGTCTTTGATGGGCTGGGGGACGTCGAAATCCGGCTGCCCGATGGAGAGGTTAATTGGATCTTCGAGATTCGCAGCCATATCGAACATCTTGCGGATCCCACTTGAATCAAAATTCAGTGTTCGATTGGCGATCCAATTGTCAAAATTTGCCATGCTATCGGTTCCTGTGAGCGAGTTGATGGGTCGAATCTAACACAACGCGGACGCATCTGCGAGCCAAAACGGGGCGTCGCGGTCGTGAAAACCGGGTTAGCGGTTGTAGTAACATTGGGTCGAAACTAGAATTCGGCCAGCGCTTGAAAACTTGGCTTGCTCCTGTGCCAAAGCAATGCGTCAGCGCCGACCACACCACGATTTTTTAAGATTCAATCCTCGATGGCTGAACTTCATCACGAATGCGGCGTGGCCGCAATTTATCACTTGCCTTCAGAGAAGGTCAGCAAATTCTGCCCCGGCGACGATGCTCGCAATGCGTCGCGGCTGATCGTGCGAATGTTGCTGGACATGCAGAATCGAGGCCAGCTTTCGGCGGGCATGTCACGGTTCGTCGCCGACCCCGCCAATGGTCAGCTGATCGACACTTATCGTGAGCTGGGCAGTGTTCAAGAAGTCTTTCGGCTATCGCACAATGCCAAAGCGGAATCGCTGATGAAGCAATATTTGGGTAACGCCGCGATCGGCCATGTGCGCTATGCAACTTGTGGCAAAGACGATCGCAGCTACGCCCAGCCGTTTGAGAACCATGATTTCGACATGCGGAAGTGGTTCTCGTTTGCGTTCAACGGACAACTGGCAAACTTCCAGGAACTGGCCGACGAACTGGTTAATAGCTCTGATTTGCATTTGGTTCGCCAATCGGACACCGAAGTCCTGATGCACGAATTGATCAAGGAGCTGGCCAAAGACCCTTCTGTTTCGTTGGCCGGACTGATCAAAAAAGTCGCCAGTCGCATCGATGGGGCTTGGTCGTTGGCCTATATGAACGCTAGGGGTGACATGCTGATCGCGCGGGATCCGTTGGGGATCAAGCCGATGTGTTACGCCATTGAAGACAACTTGTTCGCTGCCGCCAGCGAAAGCGTCGCGCTGTTGAATATCGGATTCAGCCGCGAATCAATCAAGTCCCTCGCACCGGGACACGCCATCACGATCGTCGATGGAAAGATGGAGATTGAATCCTTTCTCCAAGAGGATCAAAAGAACAAGAGCGCTCATTGCTTCTTTGAATGGATCTATTTTGCGAACGTGGCCAGTACTCTGGACGACCGCGGAGTCTATCTGACGCGCACCGAGTTGGGCAAAGAGATGGCGCGTTTGGAGTCTGAGTGGAATTTGTTCGAAGTGGACGAAGACACGATCGTTGTCCCGGTACCCGACACGAGTAAAGCGGCCGCCGATTCGATGGCTTTTCACATGAAGATCCCCTCGCGCGAGGGGCTGATTCGCAATCGTTACAGCGGCCGAACTTTTATCGAATCATCGCAAGAAGATCGCGCCCGAAAAGCGAAAACCAAATACACGCCACTGCGGGAGGTCTTGGAAGGCAAACGTGTCGTGCTGGTAGAAGATTCGATCGTCCGTTCGACGACGATGAAAGCGCTGCTGCAGCGGCTCCGTGACGAGGGCGGGGCCAAGGAGATTCACGTGCGTGTTGCGTGTCCGCCGATTGTCGCTCCGTGCTACTACGGCATCGACATGTCGACGATTAAGCAGTTGTTTGCTCCTAATTTCTATCCACCGGGCGAGCCGTTGACGGACGAAATTCAAGATGAAATGGCCAAAAAGTTGGGCTGTGATACGCTGCGGTATCTGCCGATAGAATCTTTGGCCAAAGCGATCGGCATTGACCAGTCGGGACTATGTCAAGCTTGTGTAACCGGCGAATATCCAACGCCAACGGGAACTCGCCTGTACCAGATCGACCGAGCCACGTTCATGCTGCAGAACGACGCTGAAAAGAACAGCGATCGTTTCGAAGAACGCGCGTTCGATTCGGCGAAGTAAGGCTGCATCTAGTATCATGTTCCGCCTTAGATTTGGGGTTGGGGTAGTGGATGAGGCAA
>CALDEW010000060.1 GCA_937942355.1 uncultured Pirellulaceae bacterium
AGCAAATCAAAATCGACGTCGCCTGCTCCCGGACGCGCCATCACCAGTGGCGTCGCCATTTCAAGGATGCGTTGCGGCTGTTTCCAAGTCGAAAATCCATTGAGCGAATCTCCGCCGATCATTAGAAACAGCTCATCATCATTGTGCTGCTCACTCAGCTGCTCAAGCGTGTCCACGGTATAGCTGACGCCGCCGCGTTCGAGTTCGATGCTTGAACGAAGAAACGATGGATGGCCGCCAATCGCCAAGTCGATCATCTCGGTGCGTTGGCGGTCGGTACCAAACGCACCTTTCTCCTTGTGCGGCGCTTGGCTACTTGGGATGAACAGAACCTGATCCAATTCCGCTTGTTCGCGGCAGTGTTCGGCCAAGATCAAATGGCCGACGTGGATAGGGTCGAAAGATCCACCAAAAATCCCAATTCGCATATTGTTGTCCAAGTGCCGGTAGATTGGCTTCCGCTCACGACCAATCGTGCTTTCGGAAGCATGAATTACCTCAGGGAAAATAGCAAAATCTGGCTCTTTTGAACAGCCATAACGGCAGCGTCCATTTAACGTCTGGCCGAATTTGGTAAGCTCCACGTTATGGCCAATGAGCAAAATTCTCTTTTCGACACCGATCCCCAACCGTGGAATCTCGACGACCAAGACGATTGGTTGGCGGCGCGGATTGCGTTCGCCGAACAACCCTACGGCCCTTACGATTACTCGATCCCCGCCCATTTAGAATCGGCCGTCAAAGCCGGCGTACGAATCGAAGTCCCACTTGGGCGATCCAATCGTAAGATGACCGGTTACTGCATCGACATCATCGGGCCTTTCCATAAGTTGGCCGCGTCAGTGAAACCGGGCCGCATGAAACCCATCAGCCGCGTCGTCGATGACGCGCCGCTGATCACGCCGGCGCTGTTGAAACTGGCGCACTGGATCAGTGAATACTACGTTTGCGAGCTTGGCATCGTCATCGAAACGATCATTCCCGCCGGTGTACGCAAGGATTCCGGTACGCGCGAGATGCTGTTCATCAGCTTAGCCGACGATGTGCGCGATAATTTTGATGCGCACCGTTTGACGCCGCTGCAGAAAACGATTCTGGAAACTTTGGCTAGTTCCAATCAAGACTGGACACCGCGCGAGCTTGGCGAAACGGTTGGCTGCACGCAGGGACCGATCTCCACACTTCGCCGCCGCGGCTTGATCGTCATTACCTCTCGCCGCGTGCAGCAGAAAACGCATGAGATCCGCGCCGAACAGCGCGTCGCGAACTTTCAGCTCAACGCCGAACAGCAAGCCGCTTATGACGCGATCGAAAAACACATCGACGCCGATTCGCACCGCACATTTTTGCTGCGCGGAATTACCGGCAGCGGCAAAACAGAAGTTTACATCCAAGCCATCCAAAAAGTCGTCGAACATGGACGACAGGCGATCGTGCTGGTGCCCGAAATCAGCCTCACGCCGCAGACACGCCAGCGCTTCCGCGCCCGTTTTGATCACGTCGCTGTTTTACACTCGCACTTAACATCGGCTCAACGTGCTTGGCACTGGAAACAGATCGCGGCAGGAAAAGTGCAAGTCATCATCGGTGCTCGCAGCGCTATTTTCGCACCAACACGCCGCCTTGGCCTGATCGTTTTGGATGAAGAGCACGATGGTTCGTTCAAGCAAGACAAAGCGCCCCGGTATCACGCGCGCGACGTCGCCAATTGGCGGGCCGCTAACGAGAACGTACCGCTTGTGTTGGGATCGGCAACGCCGGGGCTCGAAAGTTGGCAACGTGCTAAATCCGGCGACTATCATTTGCTGCCGTTGGAAAAACGAGTGCTTGATCGACCGTTGCCCGACGTCGCTACGATCGACCTGCGTGTTGACTTTGGAGGGCGCAGGCGTTTCAGCCCCATCAGCCAAAAACTTCGTCAGGAGATCAACACCGCCATCGGCGACGGCGGACAGGTCATTCTGCTGTTGAATCGGCGCGGGTTTTCGACGCGTATACAGTGTCCCGGATGCGGGCACGTCGAATATTGTCCGGACTGCTCGATTCCGCTGACGCACCACATGAAAGGCAGCAAGGCAGTCTGTCACTACTGTGACCACACGATCCCCGAACCAAGAGTCTGTCCCGATTGTGGCAATCCGGCGATGAAGTTTTCCGGATTGGGAACGCAGCGGTTGGAACAAGAGGTTCAAAAACTATTCGACGTACCCATCATGCGGATGGACACCGACACGATGCGGAAACCAGGCAGCCATGAGAAGGCGCTGGCTCAATTCCGTGCGGGCGACATCAAGATCCTGCTGGGCACTCAGATGATCGCCAAAGGTTTGGACTTTCCCAACGTGACTTTGGTCGGCGTGATCAATGCGGACACGGCGCTGCACTTGCCAGACTTTCGCGCGGCCGAACGGTCCTTTGGATTGGTAACCCAAGTCGCCGGCCGGACCGGCCGTGGCGAAAAAGGTGGCCGTGTTCTGGTACAGACCTTCAACCCTGACAACAAAACGATCATCGCGGCGACTCGGCATGACTACGTCGGTTTCGCGGACGCCGAACTGCCGGTGCGCGAGGAGTTCGCTTATCCTCCGTTTGGATATTTGGCCCGCATTGTCGTGAAAAGCCCGATCCAATCCAAAGCGGAACAGATGTCCGAACACATCGCCGAATCACTGAACGTCGCGGCCGAAGACTTGCAAACGCCAGTGGAAGTCCTTGGCCCTTCGGTGGCTCCGGCGGAGAAACTGCGGGGGTTCTATCGTTTCCACATGCTAATTGGCACCACAACGGCGGGTGTGCTTCAACCTGTCATTGTGCGGGCAAAGACAAAAATCAAGCCGATCGACGACGTGCAGTGGATGGTCGACATCGACCCGCAGGATATGCTGTAGAGATATGCTATAGAAGATCCGCAGGCCGGTTCCTACAATCTAGGCACACCCTCTGTCTGGGCCATCTGGGCCACCCTTCGTACTGGTCGTACTCAAATCGGAACTTCATGTCTTATCGCGGCATCAAACGCATTCTTGGCGAATCGAGCTTGGAGAGGAAGATCCTCATCCTGTTCGGCATTTGCCTGCTGTTGTTGATCGCCGGTTCCTTTCTCTGGGTCAGCCGCGTTACCGAAGACGTGATCCGGCAAAACACGCGCGACAAAGCGAAAGGACTCTTCGGCGACTTCATGCTCCGAACGCATCTCAATAACGTGATGTTCAAGGAAGATCCTGACGCCAACCAGTCTTCGCTGCGAATGCTCTACGATTCGATCAGCACCGAAGTCAAAACGACCCAGTACGACGCCCAAACGATCGTCCTTCAAAACAACGTCGGCCGCAATGAAATCAACCCTAACCTTGCCACCGAGCCCAATGAAATTAGAAGGCTTCAGGAAATCTCAGCAGCAGCAGCCGAGCAACAGACACATTTCAATCGCTTGATGAAGGAAGCGGCGCTATCCACCGATCGCAATTCGGAACCTGAACAAGAACCGGCGATTGAACCCGCTGATTTCAATCCCTCGGATCCCACCATTGAAGATGACTTCACCTTTGATCAGAACTACGTTTACTACGCGCCGATCATTTTCAAGCAAAAGTGCATTCATTGCCACGAACCAATGGGATCAGATGTCGAAATGTTGGCTGCGATTGAATCCAACGCCAGTCCTGAGAAGTTAGAAGAGATAAAATACAAATCGCGCGACCAAGCTCCTCTGACATTTCTCCGTATCAAGTTGGACTACGAACAAGCCAAATCAGCGATCACACGCAACCGCGCCATTCTCATTTCGGTCGCGATCGTAACGGCCGTTTTCTCGGTCGTCGCGTGTTGGCTGATTGTGCGGTACGTCGTTATGAAACCGCTGAAGCACTTGCAAGATGTCTCCGATGAAATTAGCCGCGGTCAAATGGAGGTGCGTGCAGAACTATTCACCGGCGACGAATTCGAGAGTCTTTCCAAATCGTTTAACCGCATGGTGCGCCACCTTTTGGATACGCAAACTGAACTGCGCGGCGTCAACGAAGATCTTGATCGCAAAGTCGATGAACAGGCACAGCTGAATCTTAAGCTCTACGAGATGAACCAGGTGAAAAGCGAATTCTTGGCAAACATGAGCCACGAACTGCGGACGCCGCTGAACAGCATTATCGGATTCTCAGAGATCCTTGAGAACGCCAAGGGCTTGGAGGGCAAGCAGGTACGCTTCGCGAAAAACATTCGCAATTCGGGCCGATTGTTGTTGGATTTGATCAACGACATCCTTGATCTGGCGAAACTGGAAGCGGGGAAAATGGAGATTCGTCCCAGCGAATTCCCCGTCAACCAATTGATCGGACAACTCTGCGACATGGTGCGCAATTTGGCTGAAAAGAAGAGCATCGCATTGGTCTTCAAATCTGACCCCACCGATCCCAACCTCTTCCAAGACAAAATCAAATTCCGTCAGATTCTGACCAACCTTATCTCCAACGCGATTAAATTCACGCCCGAAGGAGGACGCATTACCGTCACGGCGCGGCGCGTCAACGATGCTGAAACCGACCGCATCCATTTAACCGTCGAAGACACGGGCGTCGGCATCGCGGAATCCGATCAAGAAATCATCTTTGAAAAATTTCGCCAAGGCCTCTCCGCGATCGGCAAAGACAATCTCACACGTGAGGTTTCGGGAACAGGGCTGGGGCTGTCGATTGTAAAAGAGCTTTGTAAATTACTGGGCGGCGAAATTGCGCTCTCCAGCGTCGTCGGTAAAGGCTCTACCTTCAGCGTTTCGCTGCCGTGTAACATTCAAGTGGTGCCAAAGATCAATTCCGAGATCGCCGAAACGATCGAAGAGATTACCAAAGGCAACCGCATCGATTTCGGGCGGACCAACCAAACGCCACAGCTGCCTGAGGATGACGAAATCGAAAACAACGAAGCGCCGGATAACGCGGTCTCTTAGTTTGTGTTTCCAGCCGTCTGGTTTTAGTTCAATGCTTCTGGCAATGGCTCCGCGCTCACGACTCGGAGAGTCGAGTTACGTAAAACGACTCTCCGAGTCGTTAATCTCCCTGGGTCGAGCATCAACGGCCATGACAATACTACCAATTAATAATATTTCACTTGACCCGGCTCCGATTTTCTGCCTAAAGTTGAAGTAGTGCATTTAAAAAGACAGGAATCTGTTCACGGAGCTCGTCATGGATCACGACACTGATCTTGCCGTCAATCGTTACTTTTCCGGCATCGCAGAAGCGACGTTTCAGTCGCAGTTGGGCATCGTTGACCCGCCTTTGGTCGACTATGTCAGCGGTCTGCTGATACGTTTTGTCCACAACGATGTCGTCCATCGTGCCCGAGGTGTCAGCGGACGCCGATTGCTCAGCGTCCCCGAAATGGTCATCGAAGCATCTTCGCGTTTAGGCGACGCTCGCCGTGAACTTCACCAGCACATCGGTGATTTCACTTTATTTTGGGCCGGCGTTTACCCCGAAGCACTCAAGCAATCCGACGATGGGGAAAAGTTTGAAACCTACCGATCTTTTGGAAAACGCGCCTATCGAATGGCCAGCGAAATCGAATCAGCGCGTGAAGATTTACCGCCGGCAGGGCTGCTGGAGCGACTAAGTGACCGCTTCGACCTCTGTTGCTATGGGCTCAGAGAGGTCCGACGCATGTGGGAGAACGGTGATGGATCAGATCATTTGCTGATCAGCTAGCAGAGGCAATCTCTCTGTCCTCGCCACCCACCAAAATCTAGACTCGGCTTCCATCTAGCTCTAGTAATCCATCCAGATTCTCGCAGGCAAGGAAGCCGCAAATGTCTGAACGCAACCGTTCCACCAGCTCGTCCAGCGACTACCCAACCTCAGCGCGCCCGAAACAACGAAAGCGCCGATGGCCGTGGTACCTTTTGGTGTTGCTGATTCTGTTGTTAGCGCTGCCCAACATGATTACCTTGTTTGGGCTCGAACGCCACGCGATCGACATGGCGATGTCAGACTTCAAAGGCAAACTTACCGTCGGTCGTTCGAGTGTTGGATGGTTCCAACCGATCACACTGAAAAATGTTTCCGCGGTCGATGAAGCAGGCCAACCGCTGTTCAGCGCTGCCGAAATCAAAACGTCCAAGCGCCTTTATTCCTTCATCAACACCAGTGACCTTGGGCACATCGAATTGCAGCAACCGGTCATCAATGTGCACTTGCGTCCCGACGGCAGCAATCTCGAAGACGCCTTTGCCAACTACCTACCGAGACCCAATTCAACTCCAACCACACAATCGACAACAAACAACACCCCAACCGATCTGCCCAAGGTTTCAGTCAGCATCGTCGACGGCGCCGCGACGATCACCTCCAGCACCACACCGGAAGCTTGGACCGTGGACCAACTGAACATGGCCGCGGAAGTCAAATCCGAAGCGGCTCCGGTGGCATCTGCCATTCAGTGCCGCGTGACATCGTTTCTTCCCGATGCAGGCGGGGCTCGAATCCCCCAATCGACCGGCAATCTGAACCTGTCCGCACAAGTCGACGCCGGGCAGAAAAACCTTACGCTCAATTCCATCAACGCGTCGGTGCAAAGCCAACAGCTGCCCATGTCGATCGTCGGCCCGCTGGTTCAACGGTTCCTCGGCCCGACTCAGGTTGCGGGTAATTTGGACTGCGCGATCGTCGCGGCTTACGATTTGAAAAACAGCTCGGTTGCGGCCAACGTTGAATCGCTGAACCTGTCTGAATTACAACTGGCTGCCCCTGAGATGATGGGCAACGATCTATTTCATCTGGCCAACGCCAACGCCAACGGGAAGATCAACTTGTCGCCGGCGCTGCTGTCAGCGGACAATTTCAAATTCAACACCGACGTTGGTGAAGTCAACGCAGACGGCAGTTTTGATTTGAACCAGATCAACCAGCTTTCAAGTGGATCGGCGATGCCTGCCACTGATTTCCAAATGGATGGAAAACTGGATTTGGCGGGACTGATCAAGATGCTGCCCAATACCTTCCACACTCATCAAGATCTCACGCTCGAGTCCGGTCTGGCCACCTTTCACGTCGGCAGCCAAACTCAAGCCAACCAGAGGCGGCTGGTATTGAATCTGGATACGGCCAACCTAAAAGCCAATCGCGCCGGCCAAGCCATCGTTTGGAACGAACCGATTCGCCTGGTCGGCAACGTCGTCGAGTCCAACGGCACGTTTGCACTACAAAGCCTGCAATGCATCTCTGATTTCCTCACCGTCAACGGCAGCGCGAATTTTTCCGAAGCGGTTTTTGACGTCAACGGAGACTTGAATCTATTGACCGATCGGTTGAGCGATTTCATTGATCTTCAATCTTTTGCGGCGGAGGGAGTTTTGGCCGGCAAGTTTGGTTGGCAATTGCGCGACCCTTCCGGCCAAGCACCAACGCTTCAATCGCTGGCAACTGCCCAAGACCGTCCGATGGAAGTGATCGGCAACTTCCGAATTAACAACCCCGTCATCCGGATGGAGGGCTTGCCTGATTGGAAACAGCCGCAAGTCGACCTGCAGTTGAGTGCAAGTTTAGTATCTAAGGCGAGCGGTGATTTCGCCGTCAATCAAGCCGGTGCGCGAGCGAACCTTGGCACCGAACAAATTGTGGTTTCCTTGGCCGAACCGATCGCCAATGCGACAACCAATGAGACTTGGCGATTCAACACGCAAACGGTCGGAGACCTCGGCGGCTTACTCCGTCACGTGCAGAACTTTGTCGATCTTGGTCCCATCAGCGCCACCGGAGCCACCAACATCACTTGCTTGACGACACTTTCGGGAAATCTATTAGACGTTTCAAATTTGAAATACGATCTGCAAAACGTTGCCTTCGACGGATTCTCGTTGCTCATCCAAGAACCGCAGGTCAGCGGCGACGCCCATCTGACTTACGATCTCAACACGGGCGTTATTGACGTGAAGAACGTGGCGCTATCATCGCGGGCGCTATCGGCAAGCGGTCAGAACGTGCAGATCATTGTGGCGGACAACATTCAAGTCAACGGTGACGTCGCGTTTCGCGCCGATGTCAATCGCGCGGCCGACTGGATTCAAATGTCGCCGACAGACGATTCGATTTTCTGGTTTGGAGATGCCCAAGGAACGCTGCGATTGGCGTCTGACACACAAGGCATCGGTGCCAACGTTGACATGAAAATCGCTAACCTGACCGCTGGGCAGAAGACCGCCGTGACACCCAATGCTCAGGGCGCGTTTCAAACCGTCGCCGCGGCCCGCGGCATGACAACGCTGTGGGCAGAGAAAAATGTCGATGTGCGCGGTGGAGCGAAATTGTCAAACGATTTCGATTCGGTGCTGTTTCAAGCCATGCAAGTCCAAGCAAATTCGATCTCAGCCAACGTGAATGGATCAATCAGTCAACTTTCCAGTAGCATGGTGGCAGACCTAAACGGAGTTTGGAATCCGCGTTGGGAGATGATCAATTCACTATTGGACGTTTACACCGGACGGACAGTGCAGCTAAAAGGGCAGGGCCAACAGCCGCTGTTGGTGCGCGGCCCGTTGTTTCCCACATCCGAACAAACCGCAGCCACTGGTGCTTTCATATCACCCGCGTTGCAGGCCAGCACGCGCGTGACGTGGGCCGAGGGTAGCGTTTTAGAGATGCCCATCGGCGGCACCCAAGTCGACTTGATTGTCGATCAAGGGATCGCGGCAGTGCAAACAGGAGAGATCGCGTTTGCCGGTGGAAAGGTTCAACTGTCGCCTCAGATCGACCTGCGATCGGACCAACCGGTGCTCTATATCGACAAGAAAAGAATCTTGGACAACGTTGAACTG
>CALDEW010000061.1 GCA_937942355.1 uncultured Pirellulaceae bacterium
CGAGCCTTGTGATGGGTGCCGATACACCGATTGCGTTGTGGTTTGCCCCGTCGAGTGTTTTTACGAAGGCGACACGATGCTGTACATTCATCCCGATGAATGTATTGACTGCGAGGCTTGCGTACCTGAGTGCCCTGTCGAAGCAATTTTTCACGAAGACGAAGTGCCAGAAGAGTGGCAAAGTTTCGTTCAAATTAACGCGGACAAGTCCGAAGAGTGTGAGAACATCACTGAACGCAAAGAACCACTGAAGAAAGACTAATCGTCGCTTCTGAGCCAATAGCAGAAAAACTAAAGAGCCAACCTTATCCAGGTTGGCTCTTTTTTTACGTAGTGGGCGAGGCCACGAGTCCTGCCGGGCAATGGAACTGCCGGACTCCTTGCGTCGTCCACTACCAACAGACGCCTACTTCCAGCGCTCAAAAAATGCTTCCGGCGTGATTCCATAAGAATCGTAGAACGCCGATTCGAAATCCCCCTCCTCGCGCAGCTTGTTAACCAGCATCTTGAATTGCCGACTCTTCCCTTGGAGCATCTCAACAAACCGAAACCCCACCAAGGCTGCTTGATCGGCCGCCATCTTGTTCCCTAAAAAATCGCTCGGCTTTTTCATCGACGCCATCGCAGCACCTGAATCCGATTGCCACTGTTGCACAATGGGTTCACGTCGGAAAATTTTCGCTGCCACCCAATGCCCCATTCCGTCCGCGAACCAGCGTGGCACACTCGCATCCCAATTGGCAACGTGGACCGCAGCAATATCTCGTGACAACGAAACCTCGTAGTCCGAGACGCCATCCTTGATTCCGCACAATAGCGCGACATGCGCGATCACCGTATCAGACTGCCAACTGCTGACTAAATTTTTCGCAAAAGTACGTTTCTCTACCATCCGACCGAACTCGGCAAAATCGTAACGTTTATCGACCACGAACAAGGTTGTATCGCCTTTGACAAACGGTGCTCCGGGCGGCGTTTTCAAGATCTTTTGAATCCGCATAGCGATATCCTCTGCTGCATTTCCGATCTCCTGCAAACGGTCCGTTGAGCCGGTACCAACGATGTGGAAATTCTCCGTAGAAGCGGCCGAAGGCACGACATCAGACAAAGCCAACCGCCACGTTTCTTCTGATGTCTGCTTCCGCAGTTTCGATAATTCCGTGTGATCCAACGAATTGGCCAGCCCTTTGGCGGCAACGGTTTTCAATGTCAGACGCAAGTCCGCAGGATCAAATTTCGCGCCTTCGTCGATCCAACGGGCCACTTGAGCGATCAGTTTGTCGTCCAATTTTCCCGAAGGCGGCATGACTTCGCGGTCTTCGCCTTTTAACCGTAAAACAATTTCGCTGGTGGCACTTTTGCCGGGCACGAACGCTTTCCCGCTGTCCCCGCCTCGAAGAATCCCAGCAAAGTTCGCCATGTCAAAATTCCCACGCGGATTTCGCGCGATATGACACCGAGCACAATTCTCTAGGAGAATTGGGGCGATGTGCAAACCGAAAGAAACGGTCTCATCTCCGGTCGGCTTTACCGGCCCACTTGCCATCGCATCGGTGGCCATCGACGCGGCCGGTTTCGCAAACGATGCCAAATTTGCGTTGGGATTATCTCCGTCAAACTCGGCACCTTGGTTGACCCATTGTTTGAGAATCTCAAGTTCGTTTTCAGAAACCTTGAGGTTGCCCCTTGGCATCTCACCGGATTCAATAACTTCGATCAATCGGCTGTCATCAGCCACGCCGTACGCAATCATCGCGCTGTTGTCTAAATTGCGAAAACTGGCCGCGCTGAAGTTTCCCCTGCGATCACGGACATGGCAATTGCCGCATTTGCTGATCAGGATCGGCGCGACCTGCGAAACGAAACTGACCTTCCCCTCAGTCGTTGCGGTGGGCTCAGGCAACGCCACAAGCGGCTTCAATTTTTGACCTTTACCGGTCAACAGCTGATGCGCCTTAGCCAGTTTTTTATAAGTGCCTTTGACAACTTCGATGGTTCTGGCGTCTGCCGATTCGGTCAGTTCTACCATCGACTTTTGAGCTTCACCGATCAACTCTCCGCTGTCATCGAATTTTTCGGCCTTGAACAATCGGCCAGCGGCAAGAATCGCTTTGTCAATGTCGCGGATCTGTTTGCGTACCGCCGGAGGCAAAGGTTTGGTGTTTTGCCCAGGCGCCTGTGTCATCCAAGACGACATCACCACGCAGAACACGATCATCATCCCAACCGATTTTCGAAATAGCTTCCAAAGCAACATAACGACGCTCTTCTCTTTCTTCTCTTTATATTACGGATACAAAAACAGGCATGGGCTTAAGCGATCGAGGCCGCGAAGATCAAAACCCCTACCAAGATTGCAATCATTGAAATCACCACCGCGGCGATCAGCCAAACCGAAACTTTCTTTGCGCGTCGGCGAGGTCGAATCTTGGGCGCTACGGACGTTGCTTTACCCTTGGCAGCTGCTGCTCGAGCGAGCGCCTTGGAAGACGCGGAAGCATTAGGATCTTCTGCAACGGCAGAGGTGTCGATCGCAAATGGGGAATCCGAACCATCGCGTCCCGGATCGGCCACCGTTGCAACGGCAAGTTCGTCGGTCGAAGATGTCGTGGAATCATCTGGATCGTGAGAGCTCCGCTGATCGGGGGCCGTTGCAATGCTGGCCGATGATCCTTCAAACGCTTGATTACCACTGGCAGCCACCGACGCGGTCTGTCGCGCCAGAAAGCCAGCCAGAACTTGTCGAAGTTGTTCACAATCACGATATCGTCGCTCGGGATTCTTCCGCATCATCTTTTCGCAAATCTTCACCAACTCAGGAGGCAAACCTGGGCGCACTTCCAAAAGCGACTTCGGTTGTTGTGTTTGATGCATCGCAATGCGCTGCGCCAAACTGCCTTCGGAAAATGGCGGTTTGCCCGTCAGAAAGAAGTACAGCGTGCAGCCAAGGGAATAGATGTCGGCGCGATGGTCAACGTTGTGACTGTTGACGGCTTGTTCGGGCGAAAGGTAGTCCGCGGTGCCCATGACCTTTTCGTTGTGCAGCACCGTCAACGATTCTTCTTCCTCTTGCTGAAACAAGGCCAGCCCCAAATCCAAAATCTTGACCACACCCTCTTTGGTACGCAGTAGGTTGGCCGGTTTTATATCGCGATGCACCATTCCCTTTTCGTGAGCGTGATTGAGCCCCTCAGCCGCCTGCAGCACATAATCGGCAGCAACTTCAGGACTCAACGGTCCATCATCTTTAACGATCTCATAAAGATCGGCACCCTTGACATGCTCCATCACCATGAAGTGGGTGTCCGCTTCACTGCAAATGTCGTAGATGCGAACGACGTTGGGATGATTGAGCGCCGCGGCGGCCTTGCCCTCGCGATAAAACCGGTCAAGATAGCTTTTATCAGAGACTCGTTTGCGAGGCAGAACTTTGATCGCGCGAGTCTGCTGGGACACCTTATGCTGAGCCAGATAGACGCTGCTCATACCACCGGTGCCCAAGTGCCCCAGTAATTTGAATTTCCCCAAAAAGAAACCTTTGTACTTGCCGTCCAAAAGTTTATCGACGTGCCAACTGGTGATCAGCCCCGAGTCCACCAAATGCGACGCCAGCTTTTCCGTGTTGACTTTTTCTCCGTCGGCGATGCCCGCCAGTTCCGTCAGGGCAGACTTCAAGCTGTCGTCGGCGACAATCCGACTCTTTTCCAGTAGCGAGAGAAAACTCTTGGCGCTTTGTTCCGCCATCTGTATCAGACCTCTCAACGAAGAAAAATTCGGTTCATGAAAAATTCCGTTCCATCGGTAAGCTTCGCTAGAATGAGCCACCCACTATAATGAATACTCGATCATCAAGTTCTGAGGGCCTCGACTAGTTTAATGCAATTCGGTGAAATGTGCGTCGTTGGTAGTGAAAAACAGGGTTCTTAGCAGCAATTCCCCAGTTTTTGTTGGGCTTGAGATCACCATGTTGCAATTATACCGAATCATCCGTTTGAAGGAGTGACCACCGTGGATCATCTTGGCATGTTCGCCAAATTCTGGGCGCCAGGAAAAGTCAAAACAAGGCTGGCGGCGACAATCGGCGAAGTACAGGCCGCTGTCGTCTATCGCGCGATACTAAATTATTTGGTAGACAGTTTGAGCGCTGTTGGCGATCAGCGCGCGATCGCCTTCACACCTTCAGACAAACGGTCTGATTTTGAAAACGTGACCGCGTCAGTAACAGAGTCGTGGGCACTGATTCCTCAGTCCGATGGTTCGTTGGGGAATCGCATGACGCATTTTTTTGAATCCATGTTCTCTGGAGGAGATGAAGCTGAAGATGAATCCAGTCGCAACACTATTCTGATCGGATCGGATTGTCCCACCATCACACCCGCGCTTTGCGCCGAAGCGTTTGAGCTGCTGCGGACCCATGATGTTGTATTGGGTCCAACGCCCGATGGAGGTTATTACTTGGTGGGAATGGCCGGGAAATACCGCGACGTTTTCTCCGGGATCACCTATAGTACGCAATCCGTTTTGGAACAAACGACCAACAAAATGCAAGACAACCAGATTAAATACGCGCTGTTAAAACCGCTTGAAGACATCGACGAATTCGATAACCTCGTTGCGCTTCACAAAGCGTTGCTAAAAAATCCTCAGCCCGATCAAGCTGATCTACTATCGGTGATCGAAGACGCTTTGGCAGCAGGGCAATCATCATGAAAGTCGCAATTGTGGGCGGCGGCGTGATAGGATTGTCGCTCGCGTACGAATTGAATCGGCGCGGACACGAAGTCATCGTCGCCGAACGAAACCGGATGGGTCGCCAATCGTCTTGGGCAGGTGCTGGCGTTTTCCCCCCCTCCAACATCGAAACCGCAATTCACCCGCTGGAGCATCTGGAAGCAAGATCAGATCAACTTCATCCTATCTGGGCCCAGGAGCTGAAAAAACAAACCGGCATCGACACCGGCTTCTTGCGCTGCGGCGGTCTCTATCTAGCACGCACCGTTGGCGAAAAAGCCGCCCTCTCGGGCGTCGTCGGCGAATGGCAGCAGCGCGCTTTCGATGCCGTGCAGTTGACTCCGAAAGAGATGAGAACCAGATTCGGGGACCTCGGCTGCGCCGGCGATGAAAATTTAATCGCGTGGTGGCTGCCGGGCGAGACGCAGATCTGCAACCCGCATCACTTGGAGGCACTGATCTCAGCATGCAAAACGGGCGGCGTCACATTGCTGGAGAACTGCGGGGACGTCAGCCTTGATCGCGATGGTGACGCGGTCAAGGGAATCATCGTCCCTAATCTCGATCAGAAGACGATCACCGCCGACGCTTTCTGCATCACAGCCGGCGCTTGGGCACAGCAGATCGTCAGCGCCCTGCCCATGGTACCGGTGCGCGGTCAGATGCTGCTGTATAAACTCGACTCGGCACCTTTTGCCGCCGTCGTCAACGAGGGATCACGCTATCTGGTGCCGCGCGAAGACGGCTATGTCCTATTCGGAGCCACCATCGAAGAGGCAGGTTTTGACACCTCGACAACGCCTGAGGGACTGGACAACCTCAAACAACACGCTCAAGACCTGCTGCCAGCGCTCACCGAAGGCCGACTGGTGAAATCCTGGGCGGGGCTGCGGCCGGGAACCTTTGACGGTTTCCCTTACATCGGCCCGCTGGCCGACCACGACAACGTGTTCATCGCTGCGGGACATTTCAAAGCGGGACTGCACCTATCTCCTGCCACCGCAGAGGTCATCTCCGATCTAATCGAGCAAAAGGACCCCAAGATCGACCTCCGCCCCTTCGCTCCGTCACGGGCAACGATGACGCGGTAGCGCATGTGCCTCCCGACTTGCCGCATTTTTTAGTCCGGAGGACGATACAAGAAATGCCGATGGCGTCGGCCACCGGACCCGCGTTCGTAGTACCGGTTTTAACCGGAATCCTTGCGGGATGAGACTGCGCATTTCCGCCTAAAGGCGTTACTACGAACGCGGGTCCATTGGCTCACGCCGAATCCCACTTACTTTAGTCGCGCAGTTGTTAAACCGCGCCCAATACCCCGAATGAAGTTACAGCCATTAGCCGGAGGTCGAGCGTAGCGCACACCTCCGGATAAATGTTCTCAAAATTTCCGACCTTGAAAAGGTCGTAGCAAATCGTCAACCTAAGTCTTGGGCTGCGCCCCCCCCTATCGGGGTCGTATCGCGAAGTACATTCAATTTCCGGTGGTGTTCGCTACGCTCAAACCACCGGCTAATGGCTATCATCCCTTCGGGATATTAAGTAAGCGGCATTGGGCTCACGCCACCGGCAGGTCATGTGACGCCCGCTGGGCTGAAGCACTTTTACATCAACTTCCGTTCGCAATGAAAGCCTAAAGCAACTGGCTTTTATGAGGTTGGTTTTCAAGGAATTGGTACCGATTGAGGCTCAGCGGGGACTTGCTCTATCTTTAGATAACGGTACCACGGCGATTCAGGATCGGTAACCTCGGTGAACGGAACATTCGCCTTCCCAAGCAGCAAGCTCAAGCCGTTTTTGATGTAGGTGTCTGGGTGGAAAATGACCGGTTGGCAGGTAATCGTGATTGGTTCCCTCTGCTTGCTATGCCAAGCGTAAGATGTGGCTTGCAAGAAATGCCACGCGCCCCGCCGAACCAGCGCGTTGCCATGTTTTTGTTCGAGGTCGATGTTATAATAGTCAAAGAGTCTGGGACGAATAAGCTGAAAGTGTTTATTGCCAGGGGACGACTTTGTGTGATAACGTTCCTGAAGTACCATTTCAATGTGTGGCTCTCCGTCAAACTCAAAACGCAACAGAGATCTTCCTTTATCGCCTGTGTCCTTAAGTTGGAAGTTAAACGAATGCAATTGGCGAGGCTTCAATTCAAACTTCAGGCGCTCGGGCAAGTTGAACTCTCCTGCGGCCACATCTTCCTTCTCCAGGTTCTCAGCTCGAATCAGGAATTCTACATGGTGCCCAGATTCGGGAACCCAAATTGATCCGGGCATGCTTGCGCTTATTATTGCCTTGTCCAGTTCAAACTCAGCCATCACCTTTCTTCTGGCGTCACGTAGTTCTTCGATTCTCAAACAATGAAAAGCGTCAGCAGTATTCCTCGTCTGCTCACCGACCTGTTTTTGCAGTTTCTTACATCGCGCTTCCAGTGCCGCCCAATAGTCATCTTCTTCTTTTGCATTCTGGTGGTCCGCTTGCGTTTCTTCTAATTCAGCGACTGCAGCGGCGGACTGCTGGTGCGACCAGTAAACAATCGCGCACAAGCAGAGCGTGATAAAAATGCCAACGGCACGAAGGAATGAAGTTCGATTCATAGAGCTGTCTTAACAGAATGCTTGCTGGAGTTTTTGCGGCGCTGGAAGGTGGGCAGTTACTCTGGCTCGAAAAGTGAAATCAAAACTTGCGTCTCCGTGGAACTGGGTTTGATTTTGTACAGCTGGCGGCGAAAGGATTTCCCATGTGGATAATCGTTTTGTTGCTGCCCTAGCGCGGGGCCTGAAATGCTGTAGCCGGATTGAGGGGCGTTCCAAGTGAATCGCACCATTTCCTTGGCATCGACGTGGGCAACAAAGGTGGACGAGTCCTTCTGGTAGCCGTACTTCCATTGAATCAAATGCGTTCCAGGGGAAAGCGCACGCAGCACCGACCTTTCAGGCTTCCATTGGACTTGGGCGAGTATTAAATTTTCGTCATCGCCGGTGGATTGAAGTTCCACACGGAGCGATAGTTTGCGTGACGGTGGAATGTGAATTTTCAGTTTCTGCTCACCCAACGTTTCTGCAAAGATGGGGATGCGGCGGATCGAAATTGCGTTCTCTTGAGGCGTAATGACGGAGAGCGCGGGAAGCGCCGCCTCAAAGGCCTTGCCGAGTTCTTGGTAGAGCGTAGCGATCTGGCGGAGCTCGTTTTCAAGTAAAGGTACTTTCTGGTCGTATTCCCTTGCCTTGCCCCGGTACTTGCTTACGAAGCCCTTGGATTCCTGCTCGAGGGCCGCTTTTTGTTGAGAGCATTCCAAAACGCGCGACCGAGAGAAACCGATCTGAATCGTTAAAGCGATCCAAAGCGTCAGCATCATCAAGGAAACGATAGAGAACTTCATGAGACGGTTTGCCTTATGAGAATAATGAATGTTTATTACACCTTATTTAGGTGGAGCTGACATCATAGCACCGTCGTCCCGGCGCTCGCGCGCGATCATGAAGCCTTAGTAAAGACTTCCAGCCCCAAAAGTGCTTGTTAAAAAACACCACCGCCACCGCCCGACATACGCCCTTTAGGTTTACGATCGTCGTTAGGCAGTTTGATAGGTTGCGACTGTTCATCTTGTGATTGCCCGACCGGTCTGGATAACGGCAAACCCTGTCCGGGAATTGAATTGGCACGCAGCTTCTTCAACAATTGATCGATTTCGACTTGGCGGTAGTAGGCCGCTTTCACGACGATCATACTTTTCTTCTTGGTTGGAAACGGGACCACTCGCACGACATCTTGTTGACACCAGGATTCGCCCTCAAATAGCGTTTGAATCATCTCGATTGTGGTACTTAAGTTTGAATCAACCCCTGAAATATCATAAACCCTGACAGACAAGTTCTCAGGATCATCCGCGCAGTCCAATGAGACAATGGCTAATGAACCACGGCCCATCGAAATGGTCGCATTGAAATCTCTCAAGGCAACTTGTAAACGAGTGAACAAAGGCAGGGAAGGCTGCCGCACAGAGATTTTGTCGTCTAACGCACAGGCATCGTCTAGCGCGGTTTGATCGAGCCGCATCGGCAGCCCGATCTTATTCAGCGTCTTCAACAAGGATTCGAAAGTCTGGGCTTGGGTACCGATTCGATCGCACTGACGATGCAAGATGTCTTCCCATTGCTGCTCCAGATCTATGCGCCCCGTAGTCGAGGACTCTTCCTCTCTCATAGATTCTGGTTGAACGCCTCCGAACTGTCCCAACGCTGCCGACGGGCAAGTCGCGATGTTGCAAATTAGTACAGATAACGCGATCGTTCGCACCAGAAGTGTTGCAAAACAGGGCGGTGGCACACGCTCCGTCGTTGGCAGGGACTCTTCTAAAGTTTGATTTCTCATCGAAAAACATAGCCTCTGAAGAAAAAAATTGTTTAACGCCAACTGTAGCACGTAATTTGCAGCCTCTCTGCATCATATCAGCGACGCAAATGCGCTGCCAATCAATTTTGGGGCAGAAGCAAATCGAGCCCCAACTTGCAACCGCAGCATTGAGCATTGCTGGGCGTCAAAATAAAGATCCGACAGATCGACTTGGGAGAGAAGTTATGAGAAGCGCTAAACTATTGACGGTCATTTTTGTGACATGTGTATTCGGATTCGATTCCCAAGCCGAAGCTGAGAAATCGAAAAACGTTGACGTGCCGCCCATCCGCCGGATCGTGTTCTTTCAGTCAGGCGTGGCCCAGATTTTTCACGAAGGGGCCATCACTGGTAACGTGCAGCTTGAACTCGCTCTCCCAGCCAGCGAAATAGAAGACGCACTTAAAAGCCTGATCGTCGAAGACCAAAAGGGTTCCGTTAACGGTATCAAATATCAAGTCGCTCCATCGTCGCAAGATACTGCCGCCGCCAATTTCCCCCCGATGTCGCTGGCACAGATTCTGCAAAAATACCGAGGACACGAGATCAGCTTTTCCAACAAAGAAAAAACAGTCTCAGGCAAAATCATCGGCGTTGAAAAACGAATTCAATCAGAACAGACGCATGAGGTGCTGGTCATTCTCAATCAAGAAGGGTTGATGCCCTACAACTTAGATAAGATCAGCAGCATAAAATTTACCGATCAAGATCTCAGCACGGAAATCGAAAACGCGCTTCTTGGTCTGGCGAAACCGGACACCGAATCTACACGAAGTCTCTTCATCGCATCCAATGGAAAAGGGGAACGGAACCTGCGCGTTAGCTATCTCATCAATGCGCCAGTGTGGCTGACGACTTATCGCATTAACTTTGAGAAAGGTAAATCTTCGGTACAAGCTTGGGCGCACGTTGACAACGTAACGCTCAACGACTGGAAGGATGTCCAAATCGAACTCCGCAGCGGAAAACCGCGCACATTTCATGTTGATCTCATGTCACCAACCATGATCCACCGAGAACACATGCACGACGTTTTTGGAATCGCTGATAACTTACACACGTATAACCCCTTCGCCTATCTGGCCCTCAAAGCGTCTCCACTGAGCCAAGGGATCGGGCAGGGCGGTAGTTTTGGAGGCGGATTCGGTGGTGGGCAGGGAGGTGGATTTGGTGGCGGTGGGTTCGGAGGCGGTGGTGGGTTGGGAGGCGGCGGTGGCTTCGGAGGCGGCGCAGAAGGGTCAACGTCGAAGCTGGATATTGCGTCTTCGTTTCGGGCTAGGTCAAGCACCAGCAAATCGCTTCAAGCGGTTAACTTCAAGATCAAAGACCCCATCACCATCGCGGCTGGCCAAAGTTCAGCGATCCCCATCTTCAACAAAGAGTTGCCCGGAGAACTTTTAAGTCAATTTGACGCTAATCAAGAGACTGAAAACGCAGCCCACATATTGTTGGTAACCAATGAAACGAAATACCCGTTGCTCCCGGGACCTGCTTCAACTTTTGTGGCCGGCGAATTCGTAGGAGAAACGACCATCCCGCGCATCCCTATCGACGCGCAAGAATCACTTATTTATGGCACTGACCAAAGCCTGACCGTTACCCGCCAACAAGAAGCTCCTAACCAAACAGACACCTCAGTGCAGCTGGATCAAGATGATGCTTCGGTCACGATTGAATCTAACATTGGAACACTGATGAAGTTTACGGCAGACAACCAAGCCCAAGAGAAGCGAAAAGTCGTCATCCGGATTCCATTCGATCAAAGCGCGCAATCACAAACGCTTGACCCGTCTCCCGTTCGATTCGAAGACGACTTGGCCATTTTTGAATTCGATGTTGCCGGAGGAAAAACCAAAGCGCTGAAAATCAATTGGATTGAGAAGGTAACCAAGAAGGTGACTCTGCGAGCGATTGCCGCAAACCGCGCGCGTATCAGCCGCTGGAAACGCGACAACATCCTCTCAGTCGCGGACTTCGGTGTTCTTGAGGCGATTCACCAGAGTAACAAAGTTATCTCAGCGGTTAGCTCCGAACGGCTCGCTCTGATTTCCAAAAAGCAATCGCTGGTCGATACTCAAAA
>CALDEW010000062.1 GCA_937942355.1 uncultured Pirellulaceae bacterium
ATTAGAGATGAGAAATTTGATACTTTCAACGTCCCTCTGCCATTAACTATTCATCTCGGCACGTAAACGTTGGATCTCAGCAGCATCCTTGTCGCCGCGCCCCGAGAGGCAAATGACCACAATCTCGTCTTTGCCGCGTTCTTTGGCAACCTCCATACCGGTGGCGATCGCATGGGAGGATTCTAGCGCTGGCAAAATGCCCTCGGTTTTTGCGATCAAATCAAATGTCGCCAGCGCCTCATCGTCTCGGCAACTGCGGTATTCAACGCGGCCCGTTTTCTTCCAATGGCTATGTTCGGGTCCAACGCCAGGGTAATCCAAACCAGCTGACGCCGAATGCACATCGTCGGTTTGTCCGTCTTCGTCTTGGAGGACGTAGCTGAAACTGCCGTGCAGAACGCCCGGTTTCCCGTAGGTCAAACTGGAAGCGTGTTGTCCGGGTTCGTCATTGTGACCACCGGCCTCGACGCCGATCAGCGGTACGTCGGTTCCCGCGACAAACGGGTAAAACATACCTGCCGCGTTACTTCCACCGCCAACACATGCCACCACCGCATCGGGCAGCCGACCAAAACGCTCCTCGGATTGTTCAATCGTTTCGCGGCCGATGACGGACTGAAAATCTCGGACGATCATCGGAAATGGATGAGGACCAACGACAGATCCAAGAATGTAGTGCGTGTCTGCGACACTGCCCATCCAATCGCGCATCGCTTCGTTGACCGCATCGCGCAACGTACGTGACCCCGTCGTTACCGGTCGAATCTCCGCGCCCATGGTCCGCATGGATTGCACGTTTGGCGATTGCCGACGAATGTCTTCTTCGCCCATGTAGACGATACAAGGAAGCCCAAAATGAGCACACGCGGTGGCCGTGGCAACGCCGTGCTGACCGGCGCCCGTTTCGGCAATGACTCGTTTTTTTCCCATCCGCAACGTCAACAGCGCTTGGCCGATGGTACTGTTAATCTTATGAGCACCGGTGTGGTTGAGATCTTCGCGCTTGAACCAAATCTGAGCTCCACCACAGCGCTCGGTCAGTCGCCGCGCGAAATACATCGGGGAAGGTCGACCGACGAAGTCACGTAGCAGTCCGTCCAGTTGCTGCTGAAAAGCGGGGTCTTTTCGCGCCGCCAAATACTCGGTTTCGAGCTGATCCAATGCGGCGATCAGGGTTTCGGGCACGTAGCGACCGCCAAAATCACCGTAACGGCCTTTGTCATCAGGAAGCGCCGCATCAGGGCTGGGTTGGTCAAGAAAGGATGAGGCCATAGTGTCCGCGTTATTCCAATAGATTAATGAGCCGAGATTTTCGAATCCCGTTGCCAAAACGTCAACCGTCAATCATTGCGTTTACGTCTGTTTAAACCGTATTGTGGCGTTTTCAAGTAACGCACGGTATTTTACTCAGAGCCGGATGATTTACTTAGCCACAAAACGCGCCCCCAATCGAGAACTTAATGCCTGAATTGCCCGAAGTGGAAACGATGCGACGCGGGATTCTGCCGATCGTGGGCGCCTCAATTGTCGCAGCCCAACGCACGCCCTGCAGCAAACGTCCCATCGCCATCACGCCGCGCATCGACCGGTTGCACAAACGTATTGCGGGTCAAAAGATCCAGCGCGTGGACCGATTGGGCAAACGAGTGGTCGTCGTGACTGAGAATGACGATCGCGTGATCTTTGAACCTCGGATGACTGGACTGGTGTTGATTTCCGATCCCCCAACGAAGGAACACTTGCGATTTCGCATGCAGCTAAAAAGTTGCCCCGTAAAAGAACTTTTGTTTTGGGATCGGCGAGGCCTTGGCAACGTTTGTTGCTTGACCAACGCTCAATACCAGGAAAAGTTGCTCAGCGGAAAGCTTGGCCCCGACGCTATGGTTGTTTCATCGGACCAGTTCCGTGAGCGGTTCAAGAAATCAGGCAGGGAAGTCAAAGTGGCGTTGCTGGACCAATCGGCGGTGGCAGGCATCGGCAACCTCTACGCCAGTGAAATTTTGCACTTGGCCGGTGTCCATCCCCAAGCACGATGCAATCGCTTAAGCGGCCGACAGTGGGAAAAAATTCACAGCCGCATGGTCGAGGTATTGGAACTGGCGATCGAGTATGAGGGATCGACGCTGTCCGACGGAACGTATCGCAACGCTTTGAATAAGTCAGGCGGCTACCAAAATGAACACCGAGTCTACGATCGCGCCGGCCAACAGTGCCCCACATGCGGCCAAGCAGACATCATTCGAATCGTGCAGTGCCAACGGTCGACGTTTTTCTGCAAACGCTGCCAAAAGAAACGTTGAATCATCTCGCCACTTCGCTACCTCGTAGTGGATTTTGTCAAAAATCCCAGCGGGGCAAAAAACCAACGCCATTTTTTTCAAGCATCTGATAGACGCCGTGGAAGTTTCGGACCACTCTTTTCTTATGGCTTCTGGCCACGAGATGCCGGATCTTTAACAAGATCCACTACCACCGGAGTATCAGTGTCCCAACCGAGTTTGAATTCGCTCTAAACGATATTGGACGTGTTCAGTTGTGAAACGGCACCCGAGATACCCCGCGCCGCTGGAACGGGAGACTTCTGGGGTTGGACCGGCAGTTTCAGCGTGAAGCAAGTTCCTTTACCAATCGCACTCTCAACGCGGATCTTGCCGCCGTGTGCTTCGATAATATTCTTACACGTTGCCAATCCCAGCCCCGTTCCACCCTTGCCACTTTCATCAGGGCCAGCCTTGGTGGTGAAGTAAGGTTGAAAGATCTTTCGCATGGTCTCTTCGGTCATTCCGGTGCCATGATCGCGCACGCTGAGATCAACGGTGCCAGCTTGGTTGTCTTGCTTCAGTTTCACAACCAACTCGCCACCCTCGGACATCGCTTGGCGAGCGTTAATCAACAGGTTCATGAACACCTGTTGGATCTGGTTTCCAATCGCGGAAACCTTTGGCAAGTTCTCTTCGATCTGCATGTCGACGGCGATGCGATACTTTTGCAGTTCGCGCTCCAGCAGCACCATCGTTTCGTCGATCAAACCTGCCAAATCGGTTTGCTCGAAATGTTCACTGCGATTGCGAGCCATCCCTAAAACCGCGTTGGTGATTTTGGTGGCTCTCATGCCAGCGGTGTTGATCTTATCAAAGGCTTTATCGCGCGTTTCTTTGTCGTCGTGACGCATGCCCATCTTGGCGTAGTTGATGATCGTCATCAGAACGTTGTTGAACTCGTGAGTCGTCGTTCCCACCAGTTCACCCAACGCCGTCATCCGCTGGCATTGATCCAACCGTTTGGTCAGTTGGGCAACTTGATTGCGTAGGTCGTTGAGTTCCGCTTCTTGATGATCGCTCACGAAAGATGCCTCGAGTTAAAGTGGTGTGACGCTGGAAAGCTTGAACGCGAGAGCTGAATGCAACGTGAGAATGCTAGCAGAGGATAAGCATCACGCAGGCGAAGGGTGCTCCCGTGGAAAGTTTGATCGGCAGTTTCGTCGCCGACAATCAAGATTGATTGAGAATCTATTGCGAGAAAGATCTGGCAAAAGGCGTAAGCTAAAGGCGCTTCTGTCACTTAAGGAGGGCAGGGTAATCAATCACGATACCAGCATCTTAGAAACTGATGCCAGCGGCTGGGGGAATCGGAACTGGTGCCCAACGAAGCATCGACCGACCCCTCCTCCCATTTCGACCAGATATTTGGCAGCACCACGGTCTCGATCGAGATAACGGTGATGTTATTTTCCTGCAGCCAGCGATTGGCTTCTTCGACGGCGTGATCGAAGTTCTCGTGTTCTCCCGGCTTAAAAAAACCAGGAGCTTCGATTTCCTTGGGAACGAAGTCTTTGTATCTAAGCATCTTTGAACACCTTTTGCGTTTTGATCTAGTTCGTAGGGCCGGTTCCCACCGGCCTTGCTAGGTAAAGGTAGGGCGTGGCCGGTAGGAACCGGCCCTACAAACTCTCCTATTTCGTTGCAACGAAACATCTCAACCCGAACGCGTTAGCGAGGGATTGCCGGATGAGGAGACGCAATCCCTCGCTAACGCGTTCGGGTTATGAAATACGGTTCTTGTTTCGTAACTATTCCTAAACAACGATCTCTACTTTTTTTGGTAAACCTTTTGTGTTTGGATGTAACGTTCCACAGAGCGCGGAGTTTGATAACGAAAGCTCTTATCTTCGGTTGCCGCGGCGCGGATGGCGGTACTGCTGATGTCGATCAAAGGAGCTTTGATCGCCAACGATTTGATTTCAGCCAACTTTTTCTCATCCACAAATGGAGATAGCAAATCAAAATCGACGTCGCCTGCTCCCGGACGCGCCATCACCAGTGGCGTCGCCATTTCAAGGATGCGTTGCGGCTGTTTCCAAGTCGAAAATCCATTGAGCGAATCTCCGCCGATCATTAGAAACAGCTCATCATCA
>CALDEW010000063.1 GCA_937942355.1 uncultured Pirellulaceae bacterium
GCAACCTAGATTTCCGTCGGGCTTGTCCCGGTCGGAATCACAACTGACAAGCTACCACCAACTTTCTCTTGGTTAACGGCTCTCCGACGGGCTTGTCCCAGCGGAAGCATAGCTCAAGATTTGTGGGGTAAAAAAAGGCTCAACGCCTCAATTTCCGAACAAGGTCCGGAAGAATCCGCGGCGAGGTTGATTACAGCATGGGTTGGACACGGGAGCAGAATACTGGACCGGTGCACTTGAATAGGTCACCACAGGAGCCGGTGCGCTTGAATAAGTCACCGGTGCAGCACCAGTGTTTCCACAGCCGCAGCTTGGCGTCGCCGCCATCGGAGCATCAGCCATTGGTGCACCGGTGATCATCGTACTGCCATCGGAGACAACAGTTCCACCCTCCATCGGTGCTACTTCCGAATAAACGGGCTCAGACTGGATAACTTCTCCACTAACAACAGACGATGGTTCAGTGACTACTGCACCTTCAATCGCACCTTCAATATTGCCGACAACGCTGGAAGCAGCGTCCACAACACCAGCGGCCCTGTCACCGACGGTTGCTGACTGATAGACCACAGGTGCAGCAGTTTCAAGGGCTTCGCTATCGATAACTGAGATTGTAGAAATTTCTCCTGCGGACCCATCTGTAATTGTACCAATCTGACTTGATTCCTGAGCCAGTACAGAGCTGCCAGAAACTGCAACTAAAGCTACCGCCAATGTAATTCTCATCTTTAAACTTTCCTGAAATATCAACACTGAAAATTTGCGGCACGTTCGCCGCTGACTAATTTCGCCAAGATTCTAACGCCAAACATAATTCCTTCCTACAACACTTTGCGGACAACACGTCCGACCGGGCAGCTCCCCGTTGGAGAATCGTCTCCAAAGGACTGCCTTACTGCCACTCACGGTAGTCTTCGCTGCAAATTGCGAAACTTGGAGCAACTACGAAAGTGAATCTGACCCATTTTTCATACACACTGCGCGAACAGAAATTTGAATATTTTTGTGCCGATGTTCTCACCAGTTCGAAATCAGCCAGTTTTGTGCCGGTCAAGATGACTTATTCGCTACCGCAATAATCAGAAGTGCGTAAAATGAATGGGCTCGTTTCGATCGTGAACTTGCTCCAACGCGTTCTCAGCAGTCTGCTTTTTATCACCACCGACAATTCAGAGGTCTCGTCATCATTGAGCCGATCAAAACGCTAACCCGGTCTGAACTTGGAGCCGTCGCAATTTTGCTCGGTGAGTTCTGGCTGCGTGAACTGACTCTGGCACGGGTTGAGCAGCTTGGCTCAACCGAGATCGCCACCGCACTATCGGCGTTTGAGTGGTCCTTGCCGCAAGTGACCGATGGTGATGTGGTGGAAAAGTTGGAACAACTACAAATCGACTATTGCCAGCTTTTGATCGGCCCCAAAGGCCACGTTTCGCCGGTTGAATCTGTTTGGTCCGCTGACCAGTTTCAGTCACAGTCCGTTGATAAGATGAAGTCGTTTTTTGATTTATTGCCCGAATACCAGCCGCCGGATAGATTGCATGACCACATCGGCGTACAACTCGATTTTGCCGGCCATCTTCTGATCGCCGCTGATCAACAAACGGCTGATGAATCGGAACAAGCCGACGACTTGGTAAAGACTTACGTTCAGCAGCGTATCGTTTGGGCAAAACCAATGCTGAAGAAAGTTCATCTACAAGCTCAAACGAGTTTTTACCGGCGACTATCTGCCGTAACCCAACAGTGGATTTGTTTTTTCGAATCGAAGCAACGGTCTTAGTCCATGGACTCCGCTTCGTTTATTTTTCTCCATTTTCCGCATCGACGAACTACCATGCAAAAACTGTTCTGCCTGACTCTATTAATTTCGGCTGCTCTTTTCCCAATGTCCGCGACTTGTTTGGCTCAAGAAACATTGCCAACGCAGCCGGCTGCCGAAACCAAAGTACGCAGCTTTGAATTTCGTTACGGGGCAACGATCAAAGAACTTCCAGCGGGAGCTCAAGTCAAAGTTTGGGTTCCCATTGCCGAAACCAATCCGCAGCAATCGGTGGAGCTTAAAAATTCCGCGTCACCGGGGCCGCTAAACTTCGGTCGGGATGCCGAGCACCAGAATAAGATTGGCAGTTTTGAATTTGCCGCCGACAAAGCCATCAAACCCAAATTTGAATTGGTTTATGAGGTTCAACGAAAGACGTCCACGCCTTATCAAGACGAATCCTCAAACGGCCCCAAGGACGAAACCCGCTCGCAGAAAAATTACTCGCGCTACCTGAAAGCCAACCGAACCGTCCCTGTGACCGGCAAACCTATTGAGCTGCTAAAAGACATGGCGCTTCCCGCCGACAGCGCGCAGAAGGGACGGAAGCTCTACGATCTGGTCTTCGAGCATATGGACTACGACAAATCGAAACCGGGCTACGGAAATGGCGACTCTGTCTGGGCTTGTAACAGCCGAACGGGCAACTGCACCGATTTTCACAGCCTTTTCATTTCATTGTCGCGGAACCAGTCGCTAGCTGCTCGATTTGAAATTGGCTTTCCCCTGCCCACCGATAGCACTTCAGGCAAAATCGGTGGCTATCATTGCTGGGCTTGGTTCTTGTCCCCGGAGAAGGGCTGGATTCCAGTCGATATTTCCGAAGCGGACAAACATCCTGAGATGAAAGACCGCTTATTTGGCCACCTGCCGCCAGATCGCGTCGCGTTTTCCACCGGACGCGACATCGTGCTGACGCCGGCGTCGGTGGCTGGCCCACAGAACTTCTTTATCTATCCGCACATCGAAGTGGACGGCAAGGTTTGGCCCAAAGAGAAAATCGAGCTGGATTTCTCCTTCGAAGATAAGTAGCGGTTGCACGTAGTGGACGAGGCAACGAGTCCCGCATCTGCATTCAACGTCGCCAGCAATCCTGCGGTATCAAATTACCCGCAGGACTCATGGCTTCGTCCACTACTGGGAGGTTACGGCATGTCAAAACAGGGGCAATAGGCAAGCCGCACAGCAAGCACAAACATTTCCACCGATAGCAATCATGCTTATTATTCGGGAATGAGCGGCCGATTCAATTTTGCAGACGTCCAATGCGCACGCAGAGGATAAGAAATTTCGGCCTGGAGGAGTTCCCGTGAGGAAGTTTTCAATTTTCACCGCTGCTGTTGCGATCACCGCGATCATTCCAGCGTCTGTTTCAATGGCGCAGTGGCCGGGCACAACACGGGCAGAAGCCCACAGGCACGTCCTCGAAATTGGTGGCATCGGTTTCGACCGTCCTGGTACTGGCAATGCAACCCCGGTGATCTCCGAAGCGGTAACGGGCGAAACGTTTTTCGATTCAGAAGAGGCAACTTCTATCGGGGGTGCTGCTGGATTAGACATCAAATATCAATTCGAAGCACGCCGCGGACGCACCTGGCGTTTTCGTTCCATCGTGGCTGATTTCGACACACGCAACGAAATCAGCGATGACGTGGGGCTTGCCTCGCCGCTGTTACCAATTGGCACAGAGACCGATCGTATTCAATACGACTACGATTCGCGATTGTTGAGCTTCGAATTGATGTCATGTCGTAATATCGCGCCCGGAGTTGTGCTTCTGGCTGGCCCGCGTTACATCTCAATGAACGAAGAAATACGCACACAAGTCGATGGCGAGGTCGACTTTCAAAACGGAATTCCTACGATTACCGCAACGCAATTCGACACCCTTTCGGCTGACAACAGCCTGATTGGTTTACAGATTGGTCTGGAATTTACTGTGCCATTGGCTCAGTCCTTTTACGCAGAGGGCTTTATTCGTGGTGGCGGTTTCTACAACCCCACGGAGGTAACCAGCGATACACAGGACCTCGCTGGCGGCCAGTTTTTAGATCCTCCATTTCCGGGTCCGCGGACCACGAGTTCATCGGAATCACTCTTAGGTGAAGTTGGAGGCAGGCTATTTTTTGACCTCGTCCCTGATTCTGTCTCTGGATACGTCGGTTACGAAGCGACTTGGATTGATGGAATCGCATTGGCTCCAGCCCAGTTGTTTGCCACTGCCGGAACCGTTGACACCTCTAACACCTTGTTTTACCAAGGCGTCACGTTCGGCGTGCGGATGAAGTTTTAAGTTCAAAGGCAAGCATTTTCGGTCGTTAGTGCTCAGAATGCCTCGGCAACGCGCATTTTTGGAGCGGTCTTCCTCGGAATCGGACTGCCTTTTCCTGAGATAATGTTGGCGAAGACGCTCTTGGAAGCCCGCATTGATTCCGACAATTAGGCCGACTGAAGCCGCCCGCGCACGCCCATACTGCCAAACCACTACTGATCTTGAGCAGGGTTCTTCTTGGGACGATTCAAAGGGCTAACTTGGGGACCTACGAAAGATTTCGCCGCAGGCCCCAACAATTCGGTAAAATTACATCAGGCAAAAGTTGACGGTTGGTACTGATAGGCAACCGCAGCGAAGCACCGAATCGAGAAAGATTGTGAGTTTGTTGTGGTGTTACGGCTCCATAATGATAGATTACATTCATCACTTATTCTGAATGGTTGTCGACAACGTGCACATCCAACCGAAGAACAACGAGATCTGATCGAAGCTGCTATTACAACGATAAGCGAACTCATCCTCTCCGCCTCTTCTCTTGGGCCTGCTCGGCGACTCCCGCCTCCTTTGAGATACCCGATATGCTTGTCAGAAATTTATCTTCGAACCACTTGCGCATTTCTGCGCCGGCGAAGGTGAATCTCTACCTTGAATTGCTTGGCAAGCGGTCCGATGGTTTTCACGAACTTGAGACGATCATGACAACCGTCTCTCTGTTCGACCAACTTTCTTTCACCGCCAATCAATCGGGACAATTGCGTTTGACGCTGGAAATGGCTGAACGTGACCATTCCGCACAGCCGCTCGAGAGCGGCTGTGAACTAATCCCAACCGACGAACGTAATCTCGTGATCCAAGCACTGGTCCTTCTTCAAAAGATGAAGAGAATTAAATGCGCGAGCGAATCAACAGATAACAAAGTTGAGGTCCCGGGAATGGATGTCCAACTTATAAAACGCATCCCATCGTCGGCTGGAATGGGAGGGGCATCGAGCAATGCTGCGGCAGCGCTGATCGCTGGAAATATTCTTTGGAATCTTCAGCTTACGCGGCAGCAACTTTCCGACGCCGCGGCAGAATTGGGAAGTGACGTTCCCTTCTTCCTGGGCGGTGGGACAGCCATGTGTCGAGGTCGAGGCGAAAAAATTGAGGCGATCGAGGCGCCTGCGGGACTTTCATTGGTTGTCGCGAAACCGCCGGTCGGACTGTCAACGCCCACCGTTTTCGGCCAATGCACAATACCGGACCAGCCTCGTCAAAGCGGTGGCGTAATCGCCGATGTTCGGTCGGGACGCGCGGATCGAATTGCCTGTGCGCTACTCAATCGGCTCCAGCCCGCAGCCAGTCGACTCGTCAATGAAATTGAGAAACTGGAAGAAGAATTTTCGGAACTGCCCTGTCTTGGGCACCAGATGAGTGGCAGTGGTTCAAGCTATTTTGGCTTGTTCCGCAATCAACGATGTGCCCGCGCAGCCGCTGCCCGATTGTCTGCACGTTGGCCGGCCCTAAAAATACACAGTGTCACAAGTCTCGGCCGGTCTGGCGAATTAACCGCATAATCGAGTTGAGCGCTGGGAGAAGCGAATGGAAATCACAGAAGTTCGAATCAAGTTAATGGAAAATCCCGAGGATCGACTGCGCGGATTCTGTAGCGTCACCTTTGATAGTTGCTTCGTTATCCGCGATCTGAAGATCATTGAAGGCAACCGTGGTCCCTTCGTCGCCATGCCCAGCCGAAAACTGACTTCCAATTGTCACAAATGCCGGAGCAAGAATCACCTTAAGGCCCGGTATTGCAATCAATGTGGCTCAAAGTTGCGCACTGACAATATCGAGCACGATTCCAATGGAAGAGCCAAACTTTATGCCGATATCGCTCATCCAATCAACGCCCAATGCCGGGAGGCGATTCAGTCAAGGATCGTAGAAGAGCTGGAAAAAGAGACCCTGCTTTCTAAAGAACCCGGATATCGTTCGCGTTACGATGAAGGCTACGACGATCGCGGAAAATCTCGCAGTCACGACAAGACACCGAGCGAAACAAAACCACAGGATGAATCCAACGAAGATGCCGGGAATTCAGCATCAAATTTGGATCCCCAATCTCAGCCACAATCCGATTCACCAACGGATTCGCAGTCCGAAGTAGATTCGCAGTCCGAATTGAATTCGCAGTCGGAAGTAGATTCGCAGTCGGAAGTAGAAACACGAATAGATATTCCGCGTCCCAAAGATACGGACTTCTCTCCCTCTGGTTATCCAACAAAGCGGCCGGCAGAATCATTGGCCTCTGAACGGCCTGACCCTTCCATCTCGCGCGGTGACGGGGACGATGCGTTCGGCAAAGGCATTTTCTAACAGGCTAAAGGTAGGCCGGTTCTCACCTAGCGAAAGGTAGGGTCGGTTCCCACCAGGCTAAAGGTAGGGCCGGTTCCCACCGGCCGCGCGCAGCCTTCGCACGAAAAGGCCGGTGGAAACCGGCCCTACGAACACACCCAAAGGCCTCGTTGTGTCGCTCCGTTGCCTCATTCTTATGCCAGCGAAGTGCGCTCGCTGGGTGTGAATATCGCCGTGTTGGTTTTATTGTTAAGGAAAACGATCAAGCCAAGATAGATCGCCATCTTGATGAGGAAAACCACGGACAATCCGATCAAGATTCCAGACATGAGAACTTCAGCTTCTGTTGCGGAGATGCCATGCTTGGTGAAGTCAGGCAGCATCACATACTGCAATCCAAAGTCTATCAAGTTGTAAATGATAGCGCAGAAGCAAATGATTCCTGCGATCCAGTTCGCATGGTCTACGCGTTTCTCCAGCATCACCGCGGCCCCCATGAAACCACAACTGATGAAGATTTTGATGATGACGCAAGTGATGATCAAGAACATCCACTCGTGTTGAGCCTGGGCCACCGCAAGCGCTGGCGCATCAAGCCCGTGCGGCTGCATTTTTTTCATCATTTCAACGGCAACACCGGTGTCAAACACTCCCTTCAACGCTCGCAGAGCATTGATCACACCAAAAAATCCGACTCCGCCCATGATTCCCTGCAGCCACATCAGCGGCATCGAGAACGAGGGTTTTAGCTCGTCGACGGATCCAGGAAGCGCGGCCAGCGTAACTTGACCATCATCGTTGGATTGCACGTGTTGTTGATCAAAATACTTCCATGAATCAAGCTGTGTAGACATCTTTGGTGATTTCCCGTTTGCGTTGTTTAATCTCATCCGGTTGAAACCTAGGATTGCGTTACCCGCAAAAGATACTTTTATTCAGCTTGAAGCAAAATCGACCGCGCGAGCCCTCGTTGAAGCCCGGTCGTGAGGATTTTGCAGCCTGCGGGCGCCGCCTCCACAACGAAATTTTTAAGCGCTTTGAAGTCGCCAACGCCCAAATTCGACTGATAATTTGGCCGCTGACCAAGTAAAATCCAATGATAAACCCTGTGCCTTCCCCATCACCGGAGTCAAACTTGCTCAGTCGTCGCCTTGCGTCAGCCGCCGTTTTGATCGTCGGAATGATCTCATTGATACGAGTGGATTTTTGGTTGGGCACGCCAGATGTCTGGGGCCGCCCCGGCATCATGCTTGCGATTTTGTCGGCGATCGTCGCGGCGCTTTGCGGCATCGAATTCAGCCGCATGTGGCAGGGGCAAAACCGGCAGTCCACCATGACAATGGCGACCGCTGCGATCGTACTGGCTCTTATTTCGTCGACGCCTGTGCTATGGCAAGACTACCCCTTGGACTGTCCTATTGGAAAATTTGGATGGTCCATCGCCGGAATATTCGCCGCGATGCTACTATCGTTCGCCGCAGAATTGAAAACGTTCCAAGGCCACTCCGACCAACCGGGAGAAGTTGCCGGACGCATCGGACGCACGATGTTCATGATCAGTTACCTCGCGATGCTGTTTGGATTCGTTGCACCGCTGCGCCTGCTGGAACAAAATAACTCACTCGGTCTTATTTCCATCATCTGCTTGATCGCAACGGTAAAGATGTCAGATGCGTTCGCCTACTTTGCCGGCAAGAGTTTTGGGACGAAGAAGATTGCACCAAAAATCAGCCCCGGCAAAACGCTGCAAGGTACCCTGGCGGCGCCGCTGGGTGGTTTCATCGCGGCGGCGATCGTCATCTACATTGTCAGCCCGCTGGTATTTGGCATGACCGTAGACAGACCCGTGTGGTGGGTGATATTTTACGGTGTCTTAGTCACTGGTGCAGGTGTACTGGGTGATTTGGCAGAATCGCTGCTCAAACGCGATGCCGCTTGCAAGGACTCCGGCAGCATGCTGCCAGGCCTGGGCGGCATTTTAGATGTGCTTGATTCGTTGATCTTCGCTGCCCCCGTTTCTTACCTGCTTTGGGTGATTCACTAACGGTCGCGACTCGGAGATTCGCGTTACGCAACTCCACTCTCCGATTCGTAAGCTGCTCGAATCGGCCCCAATAACACCCCATCCGGTTTTTCGATCTGCGTTTGAGCGTTATGATATTGGTTATCAACTATCAGTTTTAAAGCCAACTATTACCTCAACGAAAGTCTCCCATGAGCAGTGCACTTGCCGGTTTCATCTTTACAGCCAATAAGAACCTGGACTACGGACAGAAATTGGTCGCCGATCTCACCGAAGAACAAATGACACTTCAACCGGCTCCCGAAGGTGCGGCCCCGTCGAATCATCCGGCCTGGGTTCTGTCACACCTCAATGTGTACATGCCGTTGGTATCGTTGGCGTTGGAAGGCAAGTCGTTTGATGACCCTAAAGATCACGAATTCGGCATGCAATCCAAACCGCTGACCGATGCGTCGGTCTACGCGTCAAAGGACAAACTGATTGGCGACTTCGTCGCCTTTCACGAAAAAGTCATCAGCCAGCTCGAAGCTGCAGACGGCAGCGTATTGGAGACGGAGGTTCAGTTAGCGCGCTGGCAACCGATCATGCCGACCGTTGGAGTTTTGTTGCCATACCTGTTGTGCAACCACGAAAACATCCACCTTGGCCAAATCAGCGCTTGGCGTCGTATCCAAGGTATGCCTTCGGTTTAGCGCTGCGTTACGCGCGCCCCCGTCACACGTAGTGGACGAGGCAACGAGTCCGGCATCTGCATTCAACGTTGCCACCAGCCCCGCGGCGTTTAACCACCCGCCGGACTCATGGCTTCGTCCATTACATTGAGGTTTCAAGTGTTCCGCTCAAAAGCGAAGGGACTGGCAATGGCGGCGCAGCTTTGTCGAGAGTTAACCAATATTTCTTTGTTCAGCTTATCACCGCCCCCAGCGAAGACTCCTGAACG
The DNA here is from genome assembly GCA_937942355.1 of uncultured Pirellulaceae bacterium. Taxonomy (GTDB): domain Bacteria; phylum Planctomycetota; class Planctomycetia; order Pirellulales; family Pirellulaceae; genus Mariniblastus. The sequence continues at coordinate 9,392 of CALDEW010000063.1, forward strand.
AATTGGGTGTCGGGTTTGACGTAAGTGATTTCAGTGTTGTTGAAATAGTCAAGTCGACGCAGCTGTTTGAGATGGTCTTCCAGTTTCACAAAGCGAACCCCATTTATGGACAGCTGTAATAACATTCCGTTACAGCATTTTATTACAGGTCGCACCTGCAATAACATGCCCATAGGCACAAAATTAAAGGGGCATCGCTAGCGCCTCCCCTCAAAACCCCCTATCTTGCCAAAAACTTACATGATTTCCTTGGATAAAGATGTTATCCTACGGCCTTGGTAAATACATTGTTATCCGCCATAAGCGACCCTTTACGCTGCCCACCCATTGACCGCCCTGTTTCAACAGTACTTACAAACTCTTTACAAACGACTTGGTCACCGACTGGTACAATCGGCAATCAAAATTCGATTCAGTTCTGGGAGAATTACCGATGATAAACACGCTGCTGGCGATGACAGCTTTCACCATTTGCTCGATCAGCTACGCTGGTGATGGAGACTCGTCTCGAGAGACGATTGCCGTGCCCGCGACCTATCAGCACAACTGGCTTGAGAAGCAGCCACACATGTTGCTCTCATCGGCGGCAAGTATTCAGCAGAAGGATGACGGAACGACCACCCTTAAGAACGTGACGCTGACTTTCGCATTCAATGGCAGTGTACTCAGTCCGACCGACGTGGTAGCGTTCGCCGATTTCGGGTCACGATCTATTTTGTTGAAGGCGAAAAAAGACTCGCGGGCCTACAAGGCACTCGCTAACAACATGACCATCAAGCATGGCGGTTCACGTCAGCCTAGATTCGATGTCGTCGGGCACATGCGGTATTGCGCCCCGATTATCAATGGGCAGGCAGACGCTCTCAATCCTGTTGCTGTACTTGATGTCAAAACCGTCCGTTTCTATCTCGTACCGGCCGGAACGCCATAGTGCGTTGCCGGAGGTGCAATCCACCGGGCGGATAACAAAGCCGTGAACCGGAGCACTCATTGACGCGGCAACTGAAATCAAAGCCTTCCGTTCGTGCCCGGTTACGGCGGTCGTTATCCCGCTTGAGCGTTTCCTCGAAAAATGAATGGACTCCCGAAATGTTGAGCAAGGAAGTGTTCGCTGCTGCGGGCGCGTATACGTGGACCGCAGTTCTTGCCCTAGCGGTAACCATGGCGGTGAATTCAGAGGGCTATCAAAACACTTCGTTGCCGTTTTGCATTTTCTTGTTTTATGGCTTGTGGAAAATTTCACCAAAGGAGCAGGACAGAATCAAACCCCTGATGGCCGCATTGGCATTGATGTTCGTGGCGTCTCTAGTAACTCTGCTGGCGCATTACTTGTTCCCAGCACGGGTGAATTGGTACGATGGACCAATGGGTTTTGCAGTTGGTGCACTTTTGATTACACCAATGCACTATTTCACCACCTATCGTAAAACTGCTGATGTGGACCGTCCTGACCCTAACAATTGACACGTAAGCGCGGGATAACATCTACATGGCCTCTTGAGTCAAGTAGTTTGTACCGGTAGCGCGGTAAAAGTTTTGATTTTTTCTTCAGGGTTTGTTTTCCTTACGTTTTACCGCTTAAACACTGAAACACTGACGAACTAACTTTCCCTGGGGGCGGAACGGTGGACTTCGGATTGGTTTTAGAGGTTGGCTTGGCGTTTCTTTTTAACTGACTGCATCCCACTGAGCTCGCGCTGCCTCGCGTTGGAGACAGCTTGGATCGGTGGCCGCTTCAAACATCTACCGAAGCTCTGCCCACGCACTGCCGAGGCGGCACGTCGGTGCGAAGCGAAAACATTGCGTCTTCCAACTGCTTCGCGGCTTAGAAACTCATCGTAAGATTTAACGCTAAGACGCAGAGACGCTAAGACGCAGAGATTCTTGATCATGATCTTCCTTTCTTTGCGTCTTCGCGTCTTTGCACCTTTGCGTTCCCTAATTTTTTGG
>CALDEW010000064.1 GCA_937942355.1 uncultured Pirellulaceae bacterium
GATCGTAGAAACCGATCGGATCGACGAAGTTTTCGCCGACACTTAAGGAGTGAACTTGCAGTTGTGCTACTGCCGGGCACGGGGCGTGGATAGAAAACGCAAACAAAACGAAAGAGATTGCAATTGCTCGTGCACCGCTCATAAATGACTCGTATCTAATGTTTTGGTTGTTTAAACCCTGATGATATTAATTTGGACTTTGCCATGAGCTAAAAAGCGTTGTCCGTTTGCGTCATGTGGCATTCTCGTGCTGGAACCGATTCGCCGGTAGCACTAAGCTTCAGAGGCACGTTCGGGCGACGGATCAATTGTCATTCTCGTCGTCCGTCAAACGGCACACTCCCCAACACACTTTATAACAGACAACGAAACGAAGAATTTAAATGACGACCCGAATTCAAAACAGCGTTTGCCTTTGCGTCATCGCGATTCTGTTGCTGTTTGTTTTTCCAAATGAGAACGGAGTTCTGTTTGGGCAAGACAAAACAGCGTCAAAGAAGAACGTGCTGTTCTTACTCATCGACGATTTGAGACCCGAACTTGGTTGCTACGGCCAAGCCGCCATCAAAAGCCCCAACATTGATTCGCTCGCGGCCAGTGGCGTCGTTTTTAATCGCGCCTACTGCCAACAGGCGCTCTGCGGACCGTCTCGCATCAGCATGATGTCCGGCATGTATCCTGACACGACCGGGATCTGTGATTTGTGGACTCCGCTGACCAAGATCATGCCCGACGCCATGACGATGCCTCGGTACTTTCAAGAACGAGGCTACCAAACGTGTTCTTTTGGCAAAGTTTATCACCATAATCGCGACGATAAGAAAAGCTGGTCGACGTTGATGCCGAAGGAAACGGTCGTCTACGCCAATCAGCAAACGCTCGACGACATCGAACAGCGCGTCGAGCAAGGCAAAGAGGACGGCGTTGGCGTTGATGAGCTTCGTATCCTTGCCAAAGGGCCGGCGTTTGAGATGGCTGATGTGACCGACGACGCTTACCCGGACGGCAAGGTTGCGATGGAGGCGATTAAATCTCTGCGCCAGAACAAGGATAAACCGTTCTTCATGTGCGTGGGGTTTGCCAAACCGCATTTGCCTTTCGCGGCTCCCAAGAAGTATTGGGATCTTTACCAGCGCGATGACTTCGATGTGCCGCCGAGAGAATTGCCCAAGGACGGTCCGTCGCTGGCATTTACAAAATGGGGTGAACTTCGAAGCTATCGGGGCATCCCGGAAACCGGTCCGCTAAATGATCAGCAAACAAAGCAATTAAAACATGGCTATGCGGCCGGCGTCAGTTTTACAGATGCTCAGGTTGGCAAAGTATTGGCGGAGCTTGATCGTTTGGGACTGCGCGAAAATACGATCGTCGTGCTTTGGGGCGATCACGGCTACAAACTGGGGGACTATGGAGCGTGGTGCAAACATACGAATCTGGAACTTGATACCCATGTTCCGTTTATCGTTTCAGCTCCGGGTTTAACTGCCGGGCAACGCTCGGATTCGTTGGTAGAAATGGTCGACGTTTTTCCGACGCTGGCGGCGCTAACTGGAGGACCGATCCCCGATTCGTGCGATGGGAAAAATCTTGAAGAGGTTCTTGCCGAACCCAAGACAAAAATCCGCGACTTTGCCATCAGCCAGTATCCGCGTGGCAAGACGATGGGATATAGCTTGCGGAACGATCGTTGGCGTTACACCGAGTGGATCAATTCGGTAACACAAAAGATCGTCGCTCGTGAACTGTATGACCATCAATCATCGGCACTCGCAAATCAAAACCTTGTGAACGATCCGCAGCACGTAACGATGATCGCCGAACTGTCGAAGCAACTCGATGCTGCCGGCAGAATCAAAGCTGCGGCAGGAAGAATGCGTTAACTTGGTGACTTAACAAACAAAAGAGGCATCCGCTGTCGCAAATAGACAACAAACGCCAAGTCGGATTGCGATAGAAACGGATGTCTACAATCTATAATTGTATAATCGAATTTCCCACCTTCTCTTCGAGTGATCTCCATGAATGATCAGTCACTGCTACTCGCATTAAACTCCCGCCTTCCCCTGAGTCGAGAACGCTTCTGCGCCGTTGCAATGTTTGTGCTTCTGATTGCGTTTCAGTCAGTCCCCCAAGCGTCGGCTCAATTTGGCGTTAGCCCATTGCCTGAAATGGTGCTAGACACTCAAGGTTTGGTACTTGCTACCGGCGGAAACTTCAGCAACTTGATCAACGGCAGCCCCTTCCAACAAGAAGTGCTGCTGACGCATGAAGGTTATCAGTATGCCGCTTGGTACCACAACGGGAACGACCAAGACATCTTCATCGGTCGTCGCAACTTGAGTGGCACCACTTGGGAGATTTTTGACACTGGCTACGACATGGAGATCGGCAATCAGACTTGGGATTCGCATAACATCATTTCGATGGGGATCTCAGGTGACGGACGTATTCACTTATCCTACGATCACCACGTTCATCAGCTACGCTACCTCACTACCAACGTCGGAGTCGCCACAAGCGCAGGCGGTACTTGGAACAGTTCGATCTTTTTGCCCGAGCGCAACGCGCTCAATGCAGGCGGCGCGTCCATTCCCAGAATCACCTACCCTCGTTTCACCAATGTGGGTGACGATTTGGTTTTCACCTATCGCGACTTCGGCAGCGGCAACGGTGACCATCGAATCGCAGACTACGACTCGCAAACGGGCCAATGGAGCGGCACTCGGTTTGTGACCCGAGGGCGCGGAACCGGGCAGACTTATGACGATGCCAATAATAATCCCTCGGTCCGACGCAACTCTTACCACAATGGATTCCATGCCGACCCTTTCGGCAGGCTGCACACGACGTGGAACTGGCGTGAAGGAACTCAGGACGGAAATCATGACATCATGTACGCCTACAGCGATGACAAAGGAGTCACTTGGCGGAATACTTTCGACCAACTGGTGGGCACCAACGGTTCTCCCATCACACTGAATTCGCCAGGCGTGGAGGTCATTGATCTCGATCGCCGCCACGCGCTGCTGAATCAGCAAGGACAAATCGTCGATAGTGACGGTGGCGTTCACGCGTTTATGTTTCACCGTCTCGTTGGTCCTACCTACACCAACTCGCCGTTTAGCGACGGGCCGAATTCTGCCTACCACCACTACTACCGCAATCCGGCCAACGGGGTCTGGGATGTGGGGATGGTTCCCGGCAGCGTTGGCAGCCGGCCAAGGTTTGGCGTAGATAGCAGTGGAAACGTTTACGGCCTGTACACTCAGAACCGTGACTTGGTCATTGCTGGGGCGCTCCGAACTAATGGCGGGTACGGTGACTGGCAAATTCTTCTGCGCGACAATTCACGCGACTACAGCGGCACGCCTCAATTGGATACGCAGCGTCTAATGAACGACGATGTTTTGTCGATTTATGTCCAAGACAGAGCGACCAGTACTTCGGCGACAAATCCGACCGGCAGCACATTGCGTGTTTTAGAGTTCGCAACAATCGTTCCTCAACCGGACTTCGGCGAAATGGTTGCCGGGTGGGACACGTGGGCCAATGGGGCCACTCCGGATGCATCGGTCGTCGCCGCGGGCGTTACCGGTTCGGCCATCACGACGACTGAGGGAATTAATTGGAATGTAGTCGATGGTCGGGGGGCCAGCGCGGACGGCGACTGGGGAACGTTTGCGGGAACTCCAACAGCAAGCACCGTCGGCGGAGATGGAGTTCAGAACGAAAATCTCGAGCTATCCAATGCGACGACCGGTGGCACGATCACATTCACGATCACCAACAACGGCGCCGGAGAAATCGACTTGAAAGGCTTCCACTTCGATGCTTATGCATTCCGTCCCAAAGCAGCCAGAGCCTACGAATTGAGTGTCGTATCGGGAGATATTACCAACGGCGTAATTTATACGTCAGCCGATGATGAAATTACCTCGGTTGGAGGCGCGTGGGACAACAATGCTCATGACGATATCAGTCACGCATTGTCGGGACTGGCTGACCATACTTTGGAGGCCGGGGAAACGGTCAGCTTTTTGTTATCGTTCTCCAGCGGAGATGGAGACGGTTCGGGCGGCCATGATCTTTGGATTGACAACGTCGCCGTTTCCGGCACGTTTACGGCGCCTCCGTTTCTGCTTGGCGATGTCAATCAAGATGGTGTCGTTAACTTTCTAGACATCGCACCTTTCATCGGGCTTTTGACCAACAGTGAATTCCAAGCCGAAGCGGATTGCAATCAAGATGGATCGGTTAACTTTCTGGATATCGCTCCGTTCATCGGAATCTTGAGTGCACCGTAACACCGAGAACGTTGGGCGGTTGGCTTCAGCCTATCTCAACTCAAGATTAACTTAAGAATCACGCTTTTGAAACTGATGCAATGATTGAGTTCCTTAACACAAAATTCCTTCCGTTAGTCTTCATATTCGTTGCCGTCGTTTGTGGATGTCATACCGTTTTAGCGCAAGGCACTCTTTACACAGAAGGCCCCGGCGTCAATCCACCGTTTGAGGACATTCGCAACAACATCTCCAACGGTTACTCAGGGACCATCATCGACGTGAATAACGCTTTGGTTGAAGGGGGATTTTTCGGAGCCCTTGGTATTGAAGACGACTTGAAGATTCACACATTGGCAAGCAGCGTGATTCCCGAACGCAGTTTTGGCAATTGGAGTCGCTGGTATCAGACTGATGGTGCGACGCAAATTTTTCGGCTGTTTCCCGGCGAGGAAAACGTACGCAACAGTCGCCCTTTGGCGGCTCGAATTGAAGCATTTGATGCCAACACCGGTTGGACCGTCGCTGAAGGTCAGTGGCATGAGTGGGTGGCGCGTTACACAATTATCAAACCAATCAACGCGGCAATTTTCCAGGCGAAAGATCAAGACGCTGAGGCTTGGTCTGTGCATATCAACATGAACGCCAGCGGAAAAGTTTCCTTGACGCACAGGCGCCCTTTACCTGGGCAACCTAAGACGCAAACCTTACTCGAGAATGCGATTGGTCAACCTTTTGACATCCGTATTCGCGACAACGGGCTCGACTACGAGGTCTACTTTGGCGATTTGACCACGCCTTTTGCAACCGGGCAATTCATTCGCAACAGCGATCCGGGCGACAACTCCGAAACGAGATTCCGTTGGGGAATTTATGTCGGTGCCCAAGAGGTCCAAAGTGAAGCGCTGATCTTTGTGAGTCATGCTTCGGTAGATCCAGACATTGAATACGCGCCTCCTGTCGTTCCTGTGTTCGGAGAGCTTGTCGCGGGCTGGGACACATTCAATAGTGGAGCCACTCCTGACGCATCGGTCGTTGCGGCGCACGTCACCGGTTCAGCCGTCACGACCTCTGAAGGTATCAACTGGCACGTTACCGATGGCCGAGGGGCAAGTAGCGACGGTGACTGGGGAACCTTTGCCGGGAATCCGGCAGCGAGCACCGCAGGCGGAGACGGAGTTCAAAATGAAAATCTCGAACTATCCAACGCGACGACCGGCGGCACGATCACATTTACCGTCACCAATAACGGCGCGAGTGACATCGACCTAGATGGCTTCCACTTCGACGCTTACGCATTCCGCCCCAAAGCAGCCAGAGCTTATGAATTAAGCGTGGCCTCTGGTGATATTACCAACGGCGTTCTTTACACGTCAAGCGATGACGAAATTACGTCTGTTAGTGGTGGGTGGGACAACAATGCTCATGACGACATCAGCCACTGCTTGTCGGAACTGGCCGACCATACCTTAGCAGCCGGCGAAACGGTCAGCTTTTTGTTAGCTTTTTCCAGCGGAGATGGAGACGGTTCGGGCGGACACGATCTTTGGGTTGACAACGTTGCCGTCACAGGCACATTTGCGCAGGCTCCGGTTCTTCTTGGCGACGTTGATCTAAACAGTGTCGTAAATTTCCAAGACATCTCTCCCTTCATCACGCTTTTGAGCAGCGGTACGTATCAAGCCGAAGCGGATTGTGATGAGAGCGGCGGTGTTGACTTCTTAGACATCTCAACCTTCATCGCGATCTTAAGCGGATCGTGAGACCAACACCAACGACTGAGCGTGGTACAAGATTATTGCGCGTCAAAATCGGCAAGTGAATGGCGGATCGTTATTTCACAAAGGCGACACTTTGCGATCAAGTTCTCGCGGTTTTCGTTGCTGCTGATCCCTGCAAACTGTCGAGCAGTGATCAAATTTTTGTCGCAAAAAGACAGTTGCTTGTTCGAGCTTCTTGGCGATGCACGGATACAATGAGAGCATGAATTGATAATGTTTCCGCCGCTCATTCTTTTAAAGGAACGCTTGATATGTACCTCAACCACCAAGAATTGTTTTCTAGATTAAAACTGGCATGCGCTGTTGTTGTGGCAGCGGGCTGCGTTGCTTCGGCGTTACCTGCCGACGCTCAAACCGTTATCTATGACGGAAGTCAACCTCTGAACTTTTTTGGCCAGTCGCGATTGGTCGATGATGTTATGCTGACAAACAATCCTAATGACCCAACCAGAAACGGTGTCGTAAACGCCGGAGCCGATCCGAATGTTTTGGAAGTAGGCGATGCAGCTTGGTTTCGATCATCTGGACGCCGGATGAGCAACATTGATTCTGTTTCTCAGCCTAACACCGCTGGTTTGGCGGGTATGGCTGCAGGTGTTGATGGAATCTTCATGACCGATAACGGATCCGTCGACGTCGACAGGGGAGTCGGTGCAGGTTACGTGCTGTACGATGCAAACACGACCACCGGACCTCAGACTCTGAACATCAGTGTCTATTACAATGATTCTACTCCCAACGATCCTGACAATACCAATGGTGCAAATGATTCCGGCGGAAGTGTTGCTGTGAGGGTTTGGGGCGTTAGGAACTCATCTGACGCAAACGACATTTGGGGTGACGACGATTTCACTTTCCTTGCTGGCAACGGTGGTGCCGCAGCATTTCTTTCGGCCGGCAATCACCGGGAACTGAACGACACCGGAGCTAATCCAGTCGTCGACAACCTCTTGACCGCCAGTAGCTTCTACGACGACGGCACAACAGCTGGTGACGGGGTTGAAATTTTCCCAAGTACTGAATGGCAGAGTCTTAGTTTCTCATTCGACGCAGGAGCTGGCTATGACTTTCTGATCTTCGCCGTTGGCGGTGTGGGACAGTCAGACAATACCGGTCTTCCTTCGGACCGCTATGGATTCGATAACATCTCGTTTGAGGCCGATACGTCCACTCCTCTACTGGGCGATGTTGATTTAAATGGTGAGGTCAATTTCTTGGACATCGGACCATTCATTGACGTTCTTTCCAACAATGGCTTCCAAGCCGAAGCGGATTGTGATGAGAGCGGAGAAGTTAACTTCTTGGACATCGGACCGTTCATTGACATCTTGGCCGGAAACTAAACCGGCAACTATCGCAACGTGCGGTAGTGGGACAACAGCGGGGACAACACCGCGCTGTAAGCTCCGCGGGATTGAACGCGGGGCTAAGGCCGGTCACATCAAACAGAGAGCAGTGCGAGAAGCGGGCTGCTCTCTGTTTTTTTAGAACAAGGACGCAAAAACCAAACGGCCCAATATTATTTGTTGGCCGCTTGTTTCGTCGAAAGAACCAATTGCTGGCCCCGGATGACTGGGCGTTGAGTCAATTGACCAGTGACTTACACACTTACCATCAAACGTATTTCCCTTCTAAACTTTCCGATTGCTTTCCCTTGCGATCGAGCATCGGATTGAGAATCTGCGGAACTTGAAAGCGTCAGAAATGAATACTCATCGTTTCCTAGTTGCGTTATTGGTTGCCATCCCGGTTGGTCTGGCAAATGCTGCGGACTACCCTTACACCAACGTTGGCCCACAGAGTGCCGCGCTGAGCATCGACACCTCCA
>CALDEW010000065.1 GCA_937942355.1 uncultured Pirellulaceae bacterium
CACATCTATTTTGCAACCTAGATTTCCGACGGGCTTGTCCCGGTCGGAATCACAACTGACAAGCTACCACCAACTTTCTCTTGGTTAACGGCTCTCCGACGGGCTTGTCCCGGCGGAAGCAACGATTCTTTGCTTGGAAAATCATGGCTTCGGTCCGGGACAAGCGCGAAGGGGAGCAAAAAGGTTTTTGTCGTGTGTTCTTGTAGCCTGTCAGTTGCTCACTCCGACCGGGGCAAGCCCGACGGAAGCATAGCTCAAGATTTGTGGGGTACAAAAAGGCTCAACGCCCCGAGGTTTTATTACCCTACGTTTCCCATTGCCCTAAGGATCGATCACCGCAAATCGTTTTGATTCGTTTCGAAGTTACGTAAGAACGGTCGCCTGTTCCAGTTAGGTAATTATTGCAAGTTTTGTTTCGCTTCCAATTGCGTTTTCGTCTGATACTCCGTCTGACCAAAGGGAGTTGGAACCTTTATATTAAGTGATATTCAAAGAGTCTCCACTACAGGGTCTTCTACAATCTCAACGTCATTGGATTTGAATTGGCTGAAGTTATGCAGAAAAGAATGTCCATGAATGAGGTGATGGCCGTTGTCCTCGCCGGTGGCAAAGGATCGCGGCTTGAACCGTTGACTCGGGATCGGGCCAAGCCGGCCGTTCCGTTCGGCGGAAGCTATCGAATTATTGACTTTGCGCTTTCGAATTGCCTCAACAGCGGCCTTCGAAAGATGATTCTGCTGACCCAATACAAAGCCATCAGCCTCGACCGCCATATCAACAATGGTTGGAGAAGATATTTTTGCAGCGAGCTGGGTGAGTTCATCGACGTGGTGCCCCCTCAGCAGAGGATCGACGAAAATTGGTACAAAGGCACCGCCGACGCGGTCTACCAGAACATCTACTCGATCGAAAAAGAGCGCCCCCAAGAGGTGCTGATCCTGGCTGGCGATCATATCTACAAGATGGACTACAAAGCGATGATTGACTACCATCGCGCGAATAAAGCGGATTTGACCGTTGCTGCGCTGCAAGTATCGCGCGAGGAGGCCAAAGCGTTTGGCGTCATGACGGTCGATGAATCACAGGCCATCGTTGGATTCGATGAGAAACCTGAAGACCCTAAGTGCGTGCCAGGCGAAGATGATCTTTGTTTGGCCAGCATGGGCGTTTACGTTTTTTCGGCCCGGTTCCTGTTTGAGCAATTACTCAAAGACGCTAACGATCCAACCAGCAGTCATGATTTTGGCAAAGACATTATCCCTTCGATCATCAACGAGAGTCGGGTCTTCGCGTACCCATTCCGCGATGAGAATAATAAGAATCAATCTTACTGGCGGGACGTTGGAACGATAGACGCTTACTACGAAGCGAGCATGGATCTCATTGACGTCGACCCGCTGCTGAACATGTACGACCAAGAGTGGCCTATTCGAAGTTTTCAAGAGAACCAACCGCCACCCAAGTTCATCTTTAATGGTTTGGGCGGGGAAAGCGACCGAGTAGGAATGGCGACCGACAGCATCATCTGTTCAGGAAGTATCGTCTCTGGAGGTAAAGTGCGACGCTCGATCGTCGGTCCCGAAGTGCGGATCCACAGTTATTCCGAAGTTGAAGATTCCATTCTGTTCAACCGGGTAACGATCGGTCGCAATTGCAAGGTCCGAAGAGCGATCATCGACAAAGACGTCACCATTCCTGACGGCGCGGAGATTGGCTACAGTTTGGAAACGGACCTCATCCGAGGTTTCACGATCACCGATTCAGGGCTGGTGGTGATCGGAAAGAATGACTTCATCAAAGACTGAACACAGTCGCATCGGTAGTGGATGACGCAAGGAGTCCCGCCGAGGAGGCGCACGTTGCCGAAGATTGGATTGAACTTGAGCGGGGTCGGACCTATGGCCTTCGCCCACTACTTTCGATCCCAGTCATCGTCCTAGTCATCGTAGACTGTGTCGTACCGTTCACGGCGTCGACGGCGAGTGGTCGTTTCGCCTTCCAAGAACCAGTATCCGCCAAGAACCTTGTAAAAGATCAGCAGTACCAGAGCGCCGCCGGAACCAACCGCGAAACCTTCGATGCTTACGGGTTTAACGACAACGTCGTGAGGGGAAAAATACTGCAACACCGCGCAGCCAATCATGGTACCAGCGATACCCATCAATACGGTTGCGATTGGGCCACCTGGATCCCGGCCAGGCATGATCGCTTTGGCGGCCAATCCAACGACAGTTCCGAACCCGATCCACGTAAGCGCGAGATCGCAATAGACGGCTAATTGGTCGAAATCCATTTCCCTACCCTGTTGCTAGTGTTGCTAAGGCCGCAAGCATAACAGAAGGCGGAGGGTCGCTCCAATGTCAATTTAGGCAGCTATTGCGCCGTGAATGTCAGCATCAGCGCAGAGAGCCGATACAGAAAAGGACAATAGCAGAGGGAGAGGGAGAAGGCGCAGAAGAACAAGGGGACTAATTGATGTCGCCGTAAATCTCTTGTTCGGCCGAGCGTCGACGTCGCAAGCGGTCGCTGACTCGGTTCAAGATAGCTCGTTCATCGGCGTTTAGCCCTTCGATGCCCATACCGCTGACGTGGAGTTTCTCGAGGATCTCATCAGCCTTTCGATCCTCATGGCTCTCTTGTTCCATCAGTTCGCGCTGACGTGCTTCTTGTTTCTCCGTCATCCATTGAGACTGCGAGATCATATCTTCGCCGCTTGGATCGTCCAAACCCGAATGATAGTCATCAGATACGCCGTAAAAGGCAGCGTCAGCAGCCAATTTATCAAAGTCCCATTCCTGAGTATTGTGGTTGGCCAAGGCTTTCTTTGACTCTAACTCAAATGAGTAGCGCGACGCAAAGTACAATACAATTCCCGCCGACATCACAAAAAACCACATCGGCTGGACAGGACCGTGTTTGAAATCCAACAGGAACAACGCCAGTCCTACGGTAACCATCGCGACGGCATTTCCAAGCACCATGATGGCACATTCGCTGCGTATTTTAGATACGTCCAATCCCAACAACTCTAAGATCGATCGCACCACTTGCGCCCCATCGAATGGGAAACATGGAATTAGGTTGACGACAAAGAGATAGAAATTGACCCACGCGGCGATTTTGAACAAAGAGACCGCGCCGGAGGTGGCGTCGAAACTGTGCGGACGCAGCACGTTAATAAAATCTCCCAGAGACCCCATATTCGTTTGCAACAGCAACGCCGCAGAGAACATGAAGATGGCTAGATTAACGAAAGGTCCCGAAGCGGTAACAATCAACTGAGCCCAAGGGTTTTCCGGAAGATCGACGTCGGAGTTTCCTCCCCATGGCGTCAAGACGATCTTGTTGACTCCGCCACCTAAATTTACCAAAGAAAACATGTGGCCAATTTCGTGTGCGACCACGCTCATTAGCAGCACCAACGAGGTCACCAAAGCCGTGCCCATTTGATCGTGCGAGAGCGCATGAGCGTGTTGCCACTGAACAGCAAAGAGGAAAGCCACGACCAGGAAAAAGATTACGTGGATGTTAACTTCAACGCCAACCCAACGTCCAATTCCTGCGCTCCAACTGTTGTTTTCGTTCATTATGATTCGTTTACTTCAATTTCGGGACTCAAGACCGAACAAATTCAAATGCGTTGTGGAGAGGAGACGTTAGCAGATTGCCGATGAAAGTCCCGCGCAAAATTCCTTTTTCCGATCCCATACTCTAGCCTGAACCACTGTTTTGATCAATCGTAGGCGAATTTTTGTGGCAATTCCCACCAAACTCTGGCCGGCAGCGGGGTTAGGTTGCCAGCTAATTTGGCCACGTTCGGCCAATTCCGAATCAAATCCGCAACCGCTCGACAGTCTCATCTGAAGACAGTTGTGTAAGCAACCCCCGCTTATAGGTGGTTAAACCTTGGAAGCCAATGAGTCACCAAAGAGTCACCAATGAGTCACCTTAGTCGACTTGATCTAGATTCCCGGACTTCCGTATCGCCCAGACCAGCCTGAATCCCATCATCATGCTGGCGACAACCCCCAGCAGCCCCAGCAATGAGAGGTCTTGGATCCCGACCCATCCTCCATCTGGGAACAAGACCGGTGGAACTTTGAAACTGAGCATCAGAGCAGACCCCAAGAACAAGGCGCTGGTGATCATTCCCATCACTAATCTATTGACTGACGGCCCAAGTCGCCGGTGTTCAACGTTGACGTCGAAGTGCCCTGTCTGAATTTGTTCCAGAATCGTCGTCAGCCGCTGAGGTAGCACGTCGGCCAGCTGTTCCAGTCCGATATAAAAACGCTGCATCTTTCGCATCTGCCGCATCGGGGAAAGTCGTTTCATCAGCATCATGCGGTGGAAGGGTTTCATAATCTCCATCAACGAGAAATTCGGATTGAGGATTCGGCCGGTACCCTCAAGCGTAACCAAAACTTTGATCAGCAACGATGCTTCACTTGGCAAAGAGATTCCATACCTTTGCACAATGTCCACGAAATCGTTGAGCGCACCGCTCATGTCAAAATCACCCACCGCTTGGGATGAATATTGGCCAACAAAATCAGCCAAGTCATTGGACATCGCTGACTCGTTGAGATCCTTCGGGCAACTACCGACTCGTTTTACCAAAGAGGTCAGCAACGTGACGTCGCGATTGACAATCGCAACCAGCATCGATTCGATCGACTCACGCAGGTGCTCGCTGACTCGGCCAACCATACCAAAATCCAGCAAGCCAATCGTGTCGTCTTCCAAGATCAGGATGTTTCCCGGATGGGGATCTGCGTGGAAAAATCCGTGCGTGAAGATCATCTTCAAGTAGAGGTTGGCTCCCTGCTGAGCCACCAAATCGCACCGTCCGCCCATCGTCGCATCGCGTCCAAATTCCTTCAGCGGGCGTCCGTTGATTCGTTCCATCGTCAGCATCTTCGAAGAGCACAACGGGGAAATGGGCTGAGGAATCTTCACCCGAGGATCGTTTTGCAAAAGATCGCGGAACTGAATCAGGTTGCGATGTTCACGCTCGAAATTCAATTCTCTTCGCATCGTTTGAGACAAATCGCGCACAACGCTGGTGGGCTGGTAGTTCTTGAAGTCGTCCAATCGTTGAGCCAATTGTGCTACCCCCGAAAGAATATCAAGGTCGGCCTCCAGCACACGGTCGATCCCTTCGTGGCGAACTTTCACGACAACCTCGATCAACTTGGATCCCGACTTCGCCAACGACTTGTACGCCGGATAGTCGTCGGCGCTGATCGTGGCGTGGTGGACCTGCCCGATCGAGGCCGAGGCAAAGGGTTCGGGGTCGAAGCTGTGAAACAACTGCTCGATGGTCTTGCCTTGTTCCGCCTCGATGGTCGTGCGGACAGATTCGAAATCATCAGCCGGGGCTTGAGACTGTAGCTTGGATAGTTCGTCGGCCATTTCGGTGCCGATTAGATCCGGACGCGTCCCCAGCAATTGACCAAACTTGATGAAGCTTGAACCCAACTCCGTCAAAGCCAATCGCACGCGACACGGGTGCGTCAGCGTTTTTAGCTTCTCTCCATCAGCTGTTTTTAGTCGCTCAGAAATGAAGTCGATGTTGAATCGGTCCATCCAATTGGCCAGGCCATACTTCGACAGGACGGACGCGATTTCGGTCCAGCGCATGGCATTGCGATAGAGCTGGGGAATGGATCGGATCGACGTTTTCATAACATTATTGTAGTCGACGGGCCCAAGGTGGGATGACCCTTGGCGCTTTTAGATCAGCAAAATCCGGTTGGGCGAAGAGCCCATTCTACGGAACGATTCGGGCAGAAAAATCGACCGTTTTCTCGGGGTTGTCTGGGTCCGAGCTGACGACGGTGATGCTATCGTTGATTTGGCCAACCGTTGACGTGTCCAGAGAATAACTCAAAACGTGAATTGACTTTTTGCCGGTTGCTGGAGCGAACGAGATAAATTTGTTGCTGACCCGTACCTCACGAATCTCAAAAGGTCGTTGGCCGCGAATCACAAAACGTTTTTCAACCTTCGCGCCCTGTTTGATGATCCCCAGTTTGATCGGTGCGGCCTCCAGAGTAGGCTTGACGCGCCCCGACACTGAAATAGGCATCTTGTTGACCCGTTTATCATTGGTAATCACGCACAGTTCATCAGCGAATGATCCAGTGGGTTGAGAACCGCTAAGCTTCACGATTAACTCGTAAGTGATTCGACCTCCCTCGCGTTTCAGTTCTTGGGCCTCGGCTTTGATGTTGGCATTGGTCGATTCAATACGCAAGATTTGCCACAACGGGTTTCCCGCGTACTTCATTTTGACCGTCTGCTGCGCGGCGGAAGTCACCGGCACACTATCGAAGGAGATCTTGCCTGGAGTTAAGACGACGTCTTTGCGAATTTTGCCTTTGACCGAAAATTGTACTTCCCCGTATTCCGCAAAGGTGCTCAATTTGTTGACGCCGACCGTTACGGTGGCTGCTTTTTCGCCGCGATGCGTCACCGTATCAAACTTGGCTAACACCTGCGCAGTCTCTCCAGGCTGAACCAACGCCGTCAGGACGGTCGGCTTAGTGCAGCCACAACTGGCTCTGACGCTGATCAGGTTCAAAGGAGCGCCAGAAGTATTGACGAACTCAAAAGTGTGCTCTTGTTGAGATCCGGTCGGGACGGAGCCAAAGTCGTGAGTCGTTTGAACGTCGCGCACAAGTTCTTGGGTCCAAGGGACCTGGGCCTGCGGCACAGTGATTCCGCCAGCAGGAGTGTTAGGGTAGACGGGGATGATCCCGGCAGATGGGACTCCCTGTTCGCTAGGGAACGTGGCCGTCGCCGGAAGAACTTCGCCATTGATTAAGGGCACTTGCTGGACTGAATCCGTTTGAACCGGAGCCTCAACAAACGTTTGCGCATAACTAATTGCCCCAGAACAGAGGAAGGCCAGCGCTAAGACTGCGACGATAGACTTTCTGATTGACATAAGCTCTCCATTTTCGGCAAAAGTGCAGCCGCAAAAGTGCAGCCGCAAAAACGCGGGCCCAAAACTTCAACTGGTTAGGGGGAACAAACTTTTGGAGGTGTTTTAACGCGCTGGGAGTTCAAGGAGTTCCAATTCGACATTGATCTTTTAGGTAACTCCCAACATACGGTTTACACCCCCAAAAGAGGAACGAAGAACCACTCGTTCGAGCAATTTGACGCAAATTGTCACGCAGAAAGGTCCGTTCGAATCGTTTGCGTAAGCTGTTAGCTTGTCAAATCTCAAAAACAACAGATTTGTGGCTACAACGTAACTTCCAACGGGACCTATCGCTTGCCGCTCGAAACCGCCGGGAAAGATTGACCTTGATAGTCGTCGAAAGAGCACAGGAGGGAGACAAAGGTGTGCTTACAAAAGAAGAAGAAATTGCCCGACTAGGATTCGAACCTAGACTGACGGTACCAAAAACCGGAGTGCTACCATTACACTATCAGGCAATAATCTTCTGGGCGTATTTTTAACAAATATCGGTCATGGTCAAAATAGGTGTTTGACAATTTTTTTCGAGGATTTGGCGGATTTAGTACGGGAAACATCCAAGATCAGCGGAAAACCGGCTTAATCCATGCCAAAACAGCCTATGCCTTTGCTAATGAGTGTCTTAGGGCAAGCGTTAAGTTGAATTGTCTTGATTTTGATAGACCGAGAAGGCCAGTTGCTCCAGCTCCATCGCCAAATCAACTTCTACGGTACTAACACTTTTGGGAACATTCAAAGTGGCGGGCGCAAAGTTCAAAATTCCATTGATTCCCGACTCAAGGATCAAACCGGTCGCCTCATGGGCCGCCTTGGCCGGAACCGCCAAAATTGCAACGCTGACATTGTGCTCGGCCACGATCGTGCTGAGCGTGTCGATGTGGGCGACCGTCAAACCGTGAAACTGTTTCCCGATGACTTGGGGATCCACGTCGACCGCCGCGACAACCCGAAAGCCCTGCTTCTCAAATCCTCGATAGCCCAGCAACGCCTGTCCCATGTTCCCACAGCCCACAAGCACCACGGGCCAGACTCGGTCAGTGCCTAGGATCTTTTTGATCTGGCCGATGAGCTCCTCACAACGATAGCCAATGCCGGGATATCCAAATTGGCCAAAGTAAGCAAAATCCTTTCTGACTTGAGCCGCGGTAAACCCCAGCACTCGGCCAAGCTTGCTGGAGCTGATCGTTTGCTGGTCATCGCGAATGAGATGCTGGAGTTCGCGCAGATAAAGGCTCAACCGCGAAATCACGGCCTTAGGCACGACAGGTTCTTTGTCGTCTTCAGAATTTTGGGAGAGAATACTCAAGTGATTTGTTTTTGGTTTGCTTAAGGAGCAATTTTCTAATTTGGTCGGATCGTAGCTTGGGTGGTTAATCTATGCGCTGCCAAAGGAACAAAAAAGCAGCCTCCGCCCCGAGGCGGAACTACTTTCGCGGGCCGGGCCCAAGTTATTTTGATTCTTCATTCCTCTTTTGCTGATACTAATAGACTGCCGAGTCGTGCAAAAGCGCATTTTCTGCTAATTCTTCTCTATCGCTGAGGAGCCCGGGGAAGAGTTTACCCTTTCGAAAAAGGCTCAATCTCAGTCTTTGTTTGATCCAAACTGGCACTGCACAAGACACTACCAGCATAACCAGAACATCTTACCTACGATTTACCTTTTTCTCATTCCAACACAGCTATCCAGCTAACCTAAACAACCCAAGGCTCCGATCTTTTCAGCATTGGGAGGACTATTCCAAACCGGGCGGGCGAAAATTGCCCGGTCATCACTCACTCTGGTGAAGTTGCGGTCGTTTGTGGGACCGTGATCGCGAAAGAGAGGGTTCCTTTGGAAATGGTGGGCATGGCGAATGGTTTCGTCAGACCAGATGCCGCCTCCAAGTTATGAAACGTCAGATTTTTGGAGAGTTACGATGAAATTGGTTAAAAGCCTACTAACTTCAGCTGCTTTTGCTGCTGCGGTTATGTCTGCCAGCATCAGCTGGGGCCAATGTTGTGGTGGCGCAAGCTACGACACCGTTGGTGCTGCTGCTCCTGCTTCAGGATGCGGCTGCAGCTACACAGTCATGAAGACTGTATCACGTGTTGTTAACGAACAACAGCAAGTTACAAAGTACCGAACTGTATCAAACACTGTTTATGATAACGTTCAGGTTCCTGTGACTCGCAACGTTTGCGAAACAAAAATGCGAACAGAAAACTACACCGTTTCTGTTCCCTACACAGAAACTGCTTACCGAACAGAGAACTACACGGAAACTGCTTACCGAACAGAGAACTACACAGTTCAACGTCCGGTAACAGAGACTGTCATGGTTGCACAAAACTACACTGTTCAGAAGCCAGTCGTTACAAACCACGTACGCACAGAGAACTATCAGGTTCAACGTCCCGTGACAACGACTGTCATGAAGACTGAGAGCTACAAAGTTCAGCGTCCAGTTACAGAGACATCTTACAAGACTGTTAACTACACAGTTTGCAAGCCTGTCACTGAAACTAAGCAGCGTACAATTAACTACACAGTACAGCGTCCTGTTACTGAGACTCGCACACGCAACGTGACTACTCACGTTCGCCGCGCTGTTACAGTTAACAAGTCTCGTACAGTTAATTACACAGTTAAGGTCCCAACGACAGAAACTCGCATGCGAACTGTTTACAACACAGTACGCAAGCCTGTCACTGAGACTCGCTACCGCACTGAGAGCTACACCGTTTCTGTTCCTTACACAGAAACTAAGAACGTTCAAGTTCAAGGTGGAAGCTACGTTACTCAGCAGGAAGTTGTTCCTGGTAAGACTTACACACGTCAGGTACAAACTGGCGGCGGATCACACACAACTGCTAACGGTTGCACCGTGACTTGCCCACCTAAGTGCCAGACTATCACATGCAAGTCTCCCGATCGTACTGTTTGCAAGAAGGTTTGGGTTCCATCATGCGAAACCAAGCAAGTTGTTGTAAACAAGACTCGTTGTGAGAAGCGTTGCAAGCAGGTTCCTTACACAGTAACCAGCTACACATGTGAGAAAGTTGCTTCTCAAGTGCCTTACACCGTAACTGGTTGCCGCACAGAGACTCGCACAAAAGTAGTTCCTTACACAGAAACTAAGTTTGTTTGTGAGCCTGTAACTAAGGTTGTTCCTTACACAGTAACTCGTATGGTTTGCGAGCCTAAGAGCCGAGTAGAGAACTACACCGTTACACGAACTGTTCGTGAAACACGATCTAAGCAAGTCCCAGTTCAGACCACTCGTATGGTTTGCGAAACTAAGACTCGCCAAGTTCCTGTAACTTCAACTCGCATGGTTTGCGAAACTAAGACTCGTCAGATCCCTTACACAACCACAAAGATGGTTTGTGAGACTCGTACGCGTCAAGTTCCAACAACCAAAACTACTATGGTTAGCGAAACTCGCACTCGCCAAGTTCCTTACCAAGTAACTAAGCAGCGTCAAGTTCCTTACCAAGTAACTAAGACTCGCCAAGAGACACGCACTCGCCAAGTTCCTTACCAGACTACACGTCAGGTAACTGAAATGCGAACAGAGCGTCGCGCACGAGTTGTTACTTCTCAAGAGCCTTACACTGTAACTGTTTGCGTTCCACGCACAGTGACTGAGCAAGTTCCTGTAACTGTTCAAGCTGCTCCAGCTGTTTCTTACGACGCTTGCGGAAACGCAATCGGTGGCGGAAGCATGGGCGGAATCGCTGACGGCGGAATCGTTGACGGCGGAATGGTTTCTGGTGGATTCGCTGACGGTGGATTCGCAGGTGCTGGTGGATTCGCTGATGGCGGATTCGGTGGTGCTGGTGCCGGTGCCGGTTCTTGCGGTGGCGGTGCTGGTGGCGGACTACTAGGTGGTGGCGGATGCGGTGGAAACGGTCCACTTCGCACCTTGGCTGCTAAGCTTCGTAGCCTGTTCTCAGGTTGCGGTTGCAAAGCTAAGTCTGCTGGTTGCGGATGTGCAGCTCCTGCTCCTTCTTGCGGATGCTGCAACTAAGCTTCAAAGCTTAAAAACAGACTTTTAGTCTGAGATATATTGGCGGTTGGATCATCATTAGGTCCAACCGCTTTTTTCGTGCGCCCGCTTCAAAGGCAACGAATTACCGCGAAATCCATAAACCAAACCGGACGACTAAAGGAAATTGGAAATGGCCAGAAAAACCCATCACCCAACTCGAACCTTGAACTTACCAATCAACAATCACGACTCCAAAATTCAAAATTCAAAATTCAAAATTCAAAATTCGAGATTCGAGATTCGAGATTC
>CALDEW010000066.1 GCA_937942355.1 uncultured Pirellulaceae bacterium
CGTCGAAATGCAGCTGTTTGACTACACGTTCGATTGCATGTGATTCGTATAACAACCTCAATCGGAATCTGCGAAATTTGCCGTTAGATCGTTACGACCGCGCCGCAAAGTCAACCTAAGTTCACAAATGCTTTCGAATAATTCTCCTCTCTTATTGCCTTAGGCCCTTCAAAACCCTCAAATAGCCAATCTGAAAAGTCAACGTGTTTTTACACGTTCCATTACAAGTCAAATACAAGCCGTGTCTTTTTTGGCGACTCAACGGCTAATCAACAAAAAACGGAGACATCTTTCATGAAATCAGCTCGGAACCATTTTCTCATTATTTTTGTCTTCAATCTCGTCTGCGTGTCGGCCTTTATCGGACAATCCCACGCCCAAGAGGACGGCTCACCCCAACCCGTACGCATGGGCAGCGGAAATATGACCTTCGATACAGTGCCCGGCTGGGGCCTGCGACCCGACGGCAGCTCGGCCATCGGATCGACTCACGGCGCGGTCGTCGTTGACAAAGCCGGTAATATTTACACGAGCGCCAAGAACGGCGTCCATGCTTTCACTCCTGACGGCGTGTTGATTCACTCCTACACCGACAAATCTCATCTCCAGTTGCATGACATGGAGATCCGGGAAGAAGATGGCGAGGAATTCATCTACGGGGCTCGGAACACTGGTGCAGAAGGCGTCAAGTTTCGCGTGCCAGATGGCAAAGTTGTCCTTCGTCTGCCCTTCCCCGAAGAATCAGGTTTAAATCTGAAAAATAAATCCTTCAAACCGACCGCGATCACAGTGGCCGCCAACGGCGACATTTTCTTGGCCAATGGTTACGCCACCAATCACATTTTCAAGTTCGATAAAACGGGCAAGTACTTGATGCACTTCGGGAAAAAAGGCAACGGCATTAAACAATTCAATACGGCTCACGGGATGACACTTGACGACCGCTATGACCCTCCGCGGCTCCTGATTTGTGACCGCAACCACAAACCTAAGGGGCGGTTAATTCACTACGGTCTTGATGGCAAATATATTGACGAGGTGATTACTGGATTGGGAATGCCAACTTCAGTTTCGATTCGGGGAGACTATGTTTCAGTGCCGGATCTCTCGGGCCGATTGGTTATCTTGAATAAGAATAACCTCATCGTCTCGGTATTAGGCCACAATTCAAATCCCTCCAAAGGCACAAAATTTAAGATCCGCCAGTCGGAATGGATCGAGGGTGTGTTCAGCGGCACCCATGGATCTTCGTGGGACGCCGAAGGCAACTTATACGTTCAAGATTGGAACATCGACGGTCGAATCATGAAGTTGGTCCGCGTGAAATAGGCCGTCATTGGTTTTCTCTAAGCGTCAGTGAGTTTAACAATTTTAGAAAACCGATTTACTTTTCGAAGGTTCGCCGCGTGTCGCATCCCTTGTTAAACATGCCCATGATTTTGGTCAATGGCCAAGCGCGTTCGGGCACCACGGTTGTGACCAAAGCCATCGGTGCTCATCCGGAAGTCGTCTCCAACATGCGGGAGAGCAGCTATATCAATGAAGTTGCGGGGCTGTTTGAATTCACGCTGAATCGCCCAGACGTTATCCGCGAGCTTCCCGGCGGACTGGATAGTTTTAAGAACGCTTACCGCGCGGCGACGATGAATGTGCTGTTTCCGCAACGCATGTTCCCGCCGTCAGAACGGACAAAATTTTCGTCTACGTTTAGTTCGTTGCGGTCGGCGCGTGCCGATTACCTGAAGGAGATCTTCCCTGAGCTGAACATGGTGATCATCATTCGGGAGGGAACCGAGGTTGTGGCGTCTCGATTGGTTCACGAACACATTAAACATGCGGGCGATTTTGAAACTCATTGTGTCGCCTGGGCCAACACCATCGAAATGCTCACCTGGGCTCGCCAGCAGCCAAACTTCTTCCTTCTGCGGCATGAGGATCTTAAAACCGAAGCACGATGCCGCCAAGCCTTCGCGGATTTGCAATCGGAATTCGGTATGAGCCCATCAGACGCGCCGGCGGATTTCGTGCTGCAAGGTCTGATCAATTCCACCTCCCCCACCGACGACCGCAAAACGGGACTTGCCCAACGGACGCAGCGCTGGCGATCCTGGACAGCCCAACAGCGCGAAATCTTCGAGCGTGTCTGTGCTTCTACGATGCAACAATGCGGCTACGAGATTCCTTGGCAGTGAACGGCAAGGCCGGTCGGATCGTAACGGTTGTAGAGACCCAGTAATTGGGCCCGTTTGAGAAAGTTCCTGCCAACCCACCTCTGGTGACTTAAATTTGAGTGTCAAACAACTCTCTCAAATCAGGCTCAGCACCGGACTCAACGATGCACGAATTTCTAAAACCGAAAATGCTTCTGATGGGCCTGGTGGCGTTTCTCGTTCCCGTTGCCTGTGTGTTTGCGATGAAGTGGGAAGATGTCTCGTCCAGTTTCGAGTGCAGTCCAGAAATTGGTACCATGATTCATCTCTACGCACCTGGCTGACGCGGTCCGCGAAACGATCCAGCGGTCGCTGCGATTCGAAAAGAAGGATATCAAGTCCGATCTATCAACGTCTCTTGTAATCGGAGAATGATGGAAAAGTATGACGTCTGGGCACTTCCAACTTACATCTACAAAGTAAAAGGCGAAGAGGTTCGGCGTTCAAGCGGGCGGACGTTGAGCGCCAGTTCTCTAAAGTGGATGTGGCGACAAAGCTGGTTATAATCGCCCAACCTACCTCACCTGCAAAAACTCTGGCAGTCTCACGACTTTCCCCTCGGGACTGACCGCAGCCACTGTCGTTTCTCCCTTGGCCAGCAGCGTATCACCGGTGTAAACCTCGTACTGATTGACGATGCGGACACCCTTTGCTTTAACGGTCGTCGTTTTGAGGCGAATCAGATCGTCATAACGCGCTCCTTCGAAAAACTGACATTTCAGGTCGACCACGACCAACATGATGCCGGCAGCTTCAATTTCGCGGTAGCTTCTCCCTCCCGCGCGTACCAATTCGGTACGTCCAATCTCAAACCAGTTGGCGTAGTTGGAATGATGAACGCGCCCCTGAGCGTCTGTTTCTTGATAACGGACGCGAAATTCGATCTCGTGAGATTGTGGCATGGAACGCTCAGCATTGACCGATGGCATACGAATCCTTAAATTTTGTGTTTTGTCGAAGTTCAAGACTAAAGAAAGCCCTACAATCTAGCGGACAAATGGCTTGGTTGTAACGGACTATGTTGTTGAGAAAATGCCGATTCAGGTTGGAACGTGCCGATCCCGGTTGGAACGTGCAACTCAATTTAGGGAGCGCTTTTGATGCGTAGGCTAAAACACCCATCCCAACCAATCAAATTACACTTACCCATTCTTTTCTGACAAACACGAGAATACGATGAGCCAAGGCGAAGACTCCGGCAGTTCGGTGGATTTAAGAACGATGCGAGGCAAGGACTATCCCACCATTTCTCAATTCACGATATTCCTGGAGAATAGAGTGGGAGCACTTCAGTCGTTTCTAAGGCGATTCGTCAACACACAGGTCCGCATTCTTGCCCTGAGCATGAATGATTCGACCGAGTACTGTATCCTGCGATGCATCCTCAGCCATCCCGAACAAGGGCGCGAGATTCTCGAACGTGCTGGACTGGCGATGATTGAAAGCGACTTGATCGCGATCGAGCTTCAGCCGAGCGCCCAACCGTTAATGGATGTTTGTAACGCGTTGCTTCGCGCGGAAATAAACCTGTTACAAACGTATGCTCTGATGGTCAAAAGTGACGCCGGCACCGTCGTCGCGTTGATGGTTGACAACATCGACCAAGCTCAAGAGACACTCGCCAGTGGCGGGCTGAGAATGTTGACCGAAAACGAATTGACCGAACTGACTTAACGTTCCTTCTTGATTTCAGCCTGTGGGAATTCACCTCTCTTCGTTTTGAAAAATGGTGACAGCGCCACAGCAAGCACAAAACACTCACAAACCGTTTGATACATATCTCTCATGCCTATCCAAGTCACCTGTCCGAAGTGTCACACGCGTTTCAACGTCAGCGAAAAATTTGCAGGCAAAGAAGGCCCCTGCCCCAAGTGCAAAACGAAGATTCGAGTTCCCACCAAGGCGGAGGAAGTCGTCATCGCGGCTCCCAAGTTGGGGCCGACCGATTCTGAAGGCCGCGAGATTCTTAAACCCATCAAGCGCGCTGACAACCGCCTGTCTCAGATGCAAATCGGCGCGATCGTCGCAGCGCTGGTCGGATTTTTGGCCACCGCGTTCTTTTTCAGACTGACGTTCGAAAACAAAATTGATTTTCCGTTTTGGATCTTGGCCGTTTCTTCTATTGTGATCGCGATCCCGATTGCTATGGGTGCCTACACGATCCTCAAGGATTCAGAACTCGAGGACTTCAAAGGGAAATCGCTGTGGACGCGCGTGCTGATTTGCGGAGCAATCTACGCGCTCTTTTGGCTTGCCATGCCACTGTCGAAGTACGCTTTTGGCGACCAATACGAAATGGGGACGTGGATCTTAGCGCTAGTGGGGATGCTTGGCGGAGGCGCTGCAGTTGGCATGTTGACGTTCGACTTCGACTACCTGACAGGGCTACTGCACTACGGTCTGTATCTAGGTTTCTGTTTGCTCGGCCGCCTGATCGCCGGAATCGGCACGTTGCCAGGAATGCTGGAACA
>CALDEW010000067.1 GCA_937942355.1 uncultured Pirellulaceae bacterium
CTCGGTGCTCACGACATCGTCAGCATACAGCAACTCCAGTGCCTCCATGTTTTTGTTCTCGCGGCACAGGCTTACCAATTGGTTTGCAACGGATTCAGTACTCATTTTGTTCTCCAAAATTTGTGGTGAAAGTTCCTAAAACCTTTTGAATCACGGGGCTTCCAACCACTGCAAATTGTTTCAGCGGTAACGCAGTCTGGCAGCCTGCGGTACACTATCGTTATACATCAATATCCGACGCATCTTCAGCGCGCTCCATAATAAATCGAAAACGGGCTGATGCATCGCGGCCCATCAGGTCACTGATCACACGGTCGGTTTCCAATTGATCGTCGACTTCGACCTTTAACAGTTTTCGGGTCTCAGGATTGAGCGTGGTGTTCCACAGCACTTTGGCTGGCATCTCGCCGAGACCTTTGAACCGAGTAATCTCAGGGTTGGCGCGGCCGGAGTGTTTTTCAAGAATCTCGGCGCGGTGGTCTTCGTCTGCCGCCCAATGTGTTTCTTTACCGATGTCGATGCGAAACAGCGGAGGCACTGCAATGAATAGCTTACCCGCCGAAATCAGCTGTGGCATGTGTCTGTAGAAAAACGTCAGCAGCAGCGTCGTGATATGGTGGCCATCAGAATCCGCATCGGCCAGCAGTACAATTTTTTCGTATCGCAGTCCCGACATGTTGAAGTTGACGCCGATTCCACAACCGATCGACGTGACCATGTCTTGAATCTCTTTGTTCTCCATGATCTTTTTCAGCGTTGCGCTTTCGGTGTTGAGCACCTTGCCGCGCAGTGGCAGGATCGCCTGATAGTTCCGATCGCGCCCTTGTTTGGCGCTTCCGCCGGCAGAATCACCTTCGACGATGAACAGTTCGCTGCGGTTGCGTCCCGATGCCAAACAATCGCTCAATTTTCCCGGCAGCATATTTCGTTTGCCGCCAGTCTTGCGTGAGATTGCCGATGAGGCTGCGCGCGATGCGGCGCGAGCCCGGGCGGCGGCGATGATCCGAGCCACGATTCCGTCAGCAATCGAACGATTGTTGTTCATCCACTGTTCCAGCGCTGGCCGAAAGCTGCTTTCGATAACGGCCGTGACTTCAGGGTTGTTCAGTCGGTCCTTGGTTTGGCCTTGAAACTGCGGTTCGGGAATGAAGATCGAGACGATGGCGACGATCCCTTCACGGATATCTTCATGAGAGATTTTTACGCCGCGCGGAACCAACGAGTGTGTTTCAAAGTAGTTCCTAACAGCTTTGGTAATGCCGCTGCGAAAACCATTTTCGTGGGTGCCGCCGTTGCCGGTGGTGATACCGTTGACGTAAGACCGCACATGTTCGTCTGTCGATTCGGTCCAGTGCAACGATAGCTCAAACCGATCCCCATCGTCTTTGGAGAAAAAGTAGGGTGGTTCATGGATCGGTCGCGCCTCGCGCAGCTTGGTAACTTTCTGGAGGTAGTCCAAGATTCCATTCTCGTGATGGTAAAGGACTTTCGTTTTGTCCTTGTCGTTTTGGAAGGTTACCTTAACCCCTTTGTGCAAGAAACTGGCGACCTCCAACCGATTGGCGATCGTTTTTGCGTCGAAGTCAACTTTGGGAAAGATCGTGGGGTCGGGACTGAAGGTGATCGACGTTCCGCTGCCACGCACGGCGCCTTTGAGTTTTTGCAATTTGGATTTCGCGATTCCTTTAGCGAACTCCATTCGATATTGAGCTCCGCCGCGTTTGACAACCGCGACCAGTGATTTGGAAAGTGCGTTCACGACCGACGCGCCGACGCCGTGGAGGCCACCGGCAGTTTTGTAATTGTCGCCGTCAAATTTTCCACCGGCGTGAAGCACCGTCAGTACGGTTTCCAGCGCTGACTTTTTTGTCTTTTTGTGTTTGTCGATGGGGATGCCGCGTCCGTTGTCTGAAACGGTCACCGTCCGGCCATCCTTGTGCAGCTGCACGTTGATCTCTGTCGCGTGGCCGTTCATCGCTTCGTCAACACAGTTGTCGACGATTTCCCAGACCAAGTGGTGCAGGCCCGCCATGCCGACGCCGCCGATGTACATGCCGGGGCGCTTGCGGACAGGATCCAATCCTTCCAGGACGGTGATGTTTTCGCTTTTATAGGTGGCTGTGCTCATGAAGTGGCTCTTATAATTTTGCAGTCAGAGAGGTCAGATTCTAGCGATCCGGCGGCGACTTTGAAACGCCAAGATCCATCGAATTGACCAACCTATGCCAACCTATGCCAACCAAAGCCGACAGCAGTGAAAGTGAGTACGTGAGATTGAAGAAATTTATTGGCGTAGACTTTGGCGTGCCCCGCCGCGCAGGTGATCAGGCGAAGAAAATTATTGCGATCGAAGCAGTCAAATGCTCCGGCGCACACTATCAAATACTGCCCGGTGGTCGAAACGCTCGTTTGGTTCGGTCGATCGGCAGCGGCTGGCGTAGCCGCCGGCGCGGGTGGACGATCGACGAACTTCGAGATTCGTTATGCGGCGATGATTCGGTTGAAGCCGCCGCGTTTGATTTTCCGTTTTCATTACCTATTGAGTTGCTAAAGGATCCTCAGTTTTCTGCGATGGTCGGGCGGAGCGATGCATTTGAGACTCGAAGGCATTGGCAAGAGTTTGTGGCGGAGAAGCTGGCGCTGGATTTTGACGGTGATTTGGCGACTTCGAAGCTGGTGGGGTTGGAGTCTTTCGATGTCTGGCGTGGACCCGAGTTTTGGATCCCGCGCGCAACCGACAAAGCGACCAACGCCAGTCCTCCACTGAAGGATAAATTCCAAAGCGTTTTCAATATGACGATCGCCGGAGCCGCGCTGCTGCACGCGCTGGCTAAAAATGGCTAT
>CALDEW010000068.1 GCA_937942355.1 uncultured Pirellulaceae bacterium
GGTGGATCGACCCTGCGGCAGTTGATGAATCGCAACTTTGGCGATGACTATTACAACTCCAATTCACTCTTGGAGACCAAACAGTACACCAAAGAAGACGCTGGCGAAATCGTGCGCTGTCACCCCTGGGTGGCGTGCATGAGCGACCATAAGCTCTCGTTAGACCTCCCTTATGATCTACCCGAAGCCAACATCTACGCGCTTTCGTACGTCCGCGACCCGGTCGACCGTTTCATTTCGCGCTATTTCTATCACCGTCATTTCGAGGAAGTTAACTGCATCGCTCAGAAGATGAGCTTCCGTGATTTTGCGAACGCGGAACTGGTCGAACAATATGTTCACCCACAGACCAATAGCCAGATTCACTTTCTGACCAACGGAAAATCTTCGACCGAACTGGATATCATCAATAAAGCACTCGATACGGGAAAAGCGTTTTTGTTTCCGATTGAACGTTTTGACGAATCTTGTATCTGCATGGAGCGTCTGTTTCCGACCGTTTTTTCAGATCTTTCCTATGTCTTGGCCAACGTATCCAAGAAGGATGCTGAAATTTCTGAGAACGAACGCAAGTTCGCCCATCGGTATCTCAAAGACGACATCCCCGTTTGGGAGTTGGCCAATCGTTTCCTGGACGACACGTTAGAACGCGCATTCAAGACCGCAGACGACCGAGATTCGGCGTTGGCCGAATTTAAGGACCGTTGTGCTCGCCGCTACCATAATTTTCATCCGCCACGTCCCAAGGGCCAACCGGCCCCACAAGCAGCAACTGAAGAAGCTCGCGAGCTGCGCGTCAATGACGCAGAGGGGCTGCCTCAATCGAAGGCAATTTGAAGCACCAACTCAAATCCCAATTGGGATTCCTTTGAAACAGGCAACCGTTTGGGTATATTGATAGTTTCCGCACCTTCAATGTCCCCAAAAAAATCATGAACCGAATTTGCTTGTGCCTCTGTTTAATCGTACTTCTCGGGCCCATCTCATTGGTAGATGCCCAAGCCCCAACCACTCAACCGTCGGAAGTTAAGCGAACGATTGAGCGACTTGATCCGGCTTTAGACCAACTGATCGACGTAGACGCAGCGATCGAGCAGATTGCTGATGGATACAAATGGACCGAGGGTCCGGCTTGGGATAAGAAAAACAACGCGCTTCTATTCAGCGACATCCCCAACAACCAAATCTGTAAATGGGATGCCGCTTCAGGGGAGGTTACGGTTTTCATGAAACCCAGCGGCTACGATGGTCCAAAGAATCAATTTAGTAAGGAACCTGGCACCAACGGTTTGTGGTTTTTGCCCGACGGCAGGCTGTTGGCCTGCGACCATGGAAATCGTCGCATCTTTCGGCTGGAAAAAGATGGTTCAAAAACGACGCTGGTTGAGCGTTACGAAACAAAACGATTCAACAGCCCCAACGATTTAGTTCGGGCCTCTGATGGTACGATCTTCTTCACCGATCCTCCCTATGGCATGCTTGATGAATCAGTCCGCGAAATCCAGTGGCATGGTGTTTACCGTTTGGCAACCGATGGATCGGTGACGCTGCTGACCAAAGAATTCACGCGCCCCAATGGAATTGGACTGTCGCCGGATGAGAAGACGCTGTACGTGGCCCAGTCGGATAAAGAAAAACCAATCTACCAATCGTTTAAGGTCAACGAGGACCAAACGCTCAGCGACAGCAAACTCCTTTTCGACGCCAAACCGCTGACTGACGACCCTGGCATGCCCGATGGAATGGCGATCGACCAAAGCGGTAACCTCTGGGCGACAGGCCCCGGCGGCGTTTTGATAATCACCCCTGAAGGAAAATTACTGGGAAGAATCATGATGGGCAAACCGACAGCCAATTGCGCCTTCGGTGAAGACGGTACGACGCTGTTCATCACCTCAAGCAACTTTGTCTGTAAAGTAAAAACGAAGACAAAGGGGCTGGGGTGGTAGAGGTCGCGGGTACAGAGTTAAAAATATAGATTCAAAATATAGACTCCGTGCTCGGAACTAATCACTCACTACTTTGCACACCAATTAAAAAAGGTGCTGGGAAATCCCAGCACCTTTCTAAATTTTAGAGCGTCCAGCGAGACTACCAACCGCATCCGCGATTGAATCCGCCGCCATAAAAACCGCCGCCGTAGACAGGCCGCGCGTAGGTACGATAAACCGGACGGAAACTGCTGTAGCCGATCGAAATTCCTGATCCACCGAAGCCGCGGTTAAAGCCGCCTCCGTAGACAGGACCGCCAAAGCCGCCGACGAAAGGGCTACCAAAGCCGCCACCGTAGCCGCCAAAGCCGGGGCCAAATCCACCGCCTCCGAATCCAATACCGAAGGAAGAGAAGCCACCGCCGCCTCGGCACTGGGCCTGAGACTCTTGAGCGGACATTACGACCATTGCCGCACACATCGCGACGACTGCTAAAAAACGTTTCATGATAATTACCTTAGGGGGTGGAAGTTAACTTGCTGGTTTAAACTGACCACCAAATTGGTTTGATGAACCAACGCATAGATCAATTTAAAGAACAATGGTGACGATTAATAGCCGCAACTGCGACCATATCCACGACCGTAACCGCCGCCGTAGACCGGCCGGGCAAAGCCACCGCCATAGCTCGGACGGAAGCTACTGTAGCCAATCGAAAGTCCTGATCCACCGAAGCCGCGGTTAAAACCGCCACCATAGGGGCTACCGAAGCCGCCGCCGTAGAATCCACGGTTGAAGCCACCGCCATAGCCACGGTTGAAACCGCCACCGTAGCCACTGCTGAATCCGATGCTGATCCCAGAACCGCCGCGATAGAACTGGGCGTTTGATTCCTGAGAAGTAAATACGATCATTGCCGCGACAACGGCAACCACTGCTACAAAACGTTTCATAATAATTTCCTTGGGAGGTGGAAGGTAGTTCGGCGGTCCAATAACCACTCTCGATCAACCTACTGCTGACCTATTGGTGCAACTGGAATGCCAAAACACAATTGATCACTCTTCAATGGAACAATCCTGCCGCTTGAAGCACTTTTCACGTCGGCAATGTTCACTCAATCGCAACCAATGGACCCGTAGGTCCGAAATCGAGCTAATCATTGGACGCAAGTGCGCGAACAATCTAACGATCGCGATTCACAACAAACGTCTCAGAGAGATCAATTCGATCACAACTTGCCATCAATTCGATAGCTATGCAATTATTGCCGTTGGCTAAGCAGGGGCAAGCTTTCTCAGTGCGTAGCAGATTCATATCCAAAAACGACGTGAATTACTCGGAAAAGCGAATATTTGTCAGCTGTCAACGAGAAAACCGGTTAGCAAGACTTTTAGGTCATTCGCCTGGCATCACTTTGTCATAAAGCAATTTTCCACAAAGCAATTTTCCACAAAGCAATTTACTTGCCAGGGTTCTCTTGCGAATCAGAAACTTTCCCCGGCGTTCTGCTCACTTGTTCTTACCCAAGCAAAGACAACGCACACCTTGAGCGGCAGGGCGCTAGCCGCTGGTTCGTTGAGCAACAATTTGCACGGCGTTTCTGGTAATGGCTCGGCCACCCGCGGCTCGCGCCTAATGGCACTTACTTTAGAGAAATTTTTCCTCGAAACGTGCAAGAAGATTTTCCTTCATGATTCGACATCGCCGAGACGTAAGTGGCGTAGGCAAACCATGCCTTCGGAAGGCTTACGATGCAGCGATATTTACGAACCGTCGTACTTGCGAACGATGATCGATGCATTGTGGCCGCCGAACCCAAAACTATTGCTCATCGCGTAATCGATGTTCCGCTCTTTGGGCGTGTTGGCGGTGTAATCCAAATCGCAGTCAGGATCTGGGGTATCCAGATTAATCGTCGGCGGAACCGTACCAGTCTGAATTGCTTTGACCGCCAAGATCGCTTCGATGCCACCGCTGGCTCCAAGCGAATGTCCGAGCTGGCTTTTCGTGCTTGAGATTCCGACCTTGTAAGCATGGTCGCCAAAGACCGTCTTGATCGCGCGAGTTTCGGCTTTATCTCCAAGCGGCGTGCTGGTGCCATGAGCATTGATATAGTCGATCTGATCAGCATTGAGCTGAGCATCATCCAAAGCCGCTTGCATCGCTTGAGCCGCACCAACACCGTGCTCATCGGGCGATGTAATGTGCCCCGCATCGCATGAGGTGCCAAATCCAACCACCTCGGCCAAAATATTGGCTCCCCGCGCCTTAGCTCGTTCGAGTTCCTCGAAGATCAAGATCCCCGCGCCTTCGGAAAACACAAAACCATCTCGGTCAGCGTCGAAGGGGCGGCTGGCCCTTTGGGGATCGTCGTTCCGCATGGAAAGGGCGCGCATATTGGCGAACGCGCTGACGGCCATCCGCGTCATCGCCGCTTCGCTGCCACCGGTGACAATCAGATCACAGGTTCCGTTTTGGATGTGCATCAACGAATTCCCCATCGCATTGGCGGCGCTGGCACACGCGGTCGCGACGCTGTAATTGACGCCCCGCATTCCGTACTTAATTGCGATGTTACCGCCGCCAGCGTTGAGCATCAGTTTGGGGATGGTCATCGGAGAGACACGGTCAGGACCTTTGAGAACCAGACGTTCCATTTGCTGGAAGATCGTGGTCATGCCACCGATACCAGAACCAAGCACGGCTCCAAAGCGCGTTAGATCGGCTTCTTTTTCGAACTCAAGGCCAGACATCTTCACCGCATCATCAGCTCCGACGATCATGAACTGCGAGTAGCGGTCGAGTTTCTTTTCCTCTTTGGAGCCCACTAGATCGCGGCAGCTCCAATCATAGATATCGCCACCAATTTTGACTTTAATATCCGAAACATCACAAAGTTTGATGTCGTGGCAGCCACTCTCTCCGGCGAGGATCCGGTTGAACAGATCATCAACTCCGCAACTAAGAGAAGTCAAAATTCCCCATCCGGTAATCGCTACCCGTCGCTTCATGGTCACTCTCGAACCTGTCTTTGATCAGCCCTCACAAAGACCGGCATCTAACTGCGCCGAAAAAGCTGCGACCAACCCGTGTTTGAAAAAAAGCTACCTACTGAAAAGAAATTGACCACCATCACTCAATCGCAATGGCGGTCAAAATATTCAACAAACGTACTCGTCCGTCACTCCGCACAATCGTGCTTAAGCGTTGTCTGACGAGCTAGTAATATGATCAATTGCTTCGCCGACGGTTTGGATTTTTTCCGCCGCATCGTCCGCAATGTTGATATCAAACTCTTCTTCGAGTTCCATCACTAATTCGACTGTGTCCAGCGAATCAGCTCCTAAATCATTTACGAAGTTTGACTCTCGTTTAATTTTATCTTTGTCCACACCCAGCTGTTCAGCCACAATATCGACAACTCGTTCTTCGACCGACGCCATGGATCGGCCTCCTTCTCAAAAAATTTTCGTTAGATGTAACCCTCTGACATCGCTTGAAAAAACCGACACCAGCAGCAACAAAGCAAAGCCGCGAAAAGGCGACCTGAACAAGCCGGTAAGGATAGATGATTGGAGCAATTTGGGTCAATAGTCAAACGCAATAACCAGCGTTTTTCAGGCAGATATCCCGGTAGCGCACCGTTTTTTTGCCGTCATAGACCGATTTAAGTTCGGCAGACCATAAATTCGCGCATTTCGATGCACAACGGTAAGCCACACCAACCAGAATTATTTGCCAAACCACATATTTCTTACAGCGGCAAGACGCAAGCCAACAGTTTGTTGCACTTCAAACAAGCGTTACAAAACGCGGTGCCGCTGACCGAGAGACCTAAGCCGTCATCCCGCCATCGACGGTCAATACTTGCCCCGTTACGTAACTGGCGGCAGGACTGGCCAGGAAAAGAACGCACGCCGAAACGTCATCGGGATGGCCGACGCGGTTGGCCGGAATTCGTTTCTTGACTTCACCCAAGATCGCGTCGCCCAGTTTCGCCGTCATTTCGCTTTCAATGAATCCTGGTGCAACTGCGTTGACGGTTACTTTTCGTTTACCAAGCTCTTTGGCCAATGAACGGGTCATACCGATGACACCCGCTTTGGAGGCGCTGTAGTTGGTCTGCCCGGCGTTACCCGCGATGCCCGAGACGCTGGAGATGTTGATGATCCGGCCGTAACGACTGCGCATCATCTTTTGAGCCGCGGCGCGGGTAAACAAAAATGTTCCGCGCAGATTGATGTTGATCACGTCATCCCACTGCTCGTCGGTCATCACCGGCATCAGCGTATCGCGCGTGATCCCAGCATTGTTGACCACGATGTCCAACCCGCCCCATTCTTCGTGAACTTTTTCGACGATCTCATCAGCCGTTTTCGAATCGCTGACATCGCCGGGAAATACATCGCCATCTCCACCGGCCTCTTTGATCAAACGCACCGTTTCGGCAAGTTTCTCAGCATTACGAGCAACACACGCCACCCGCGCTCCGGCGGCGGCCAAGGATATCGCGATTGAACGCCCAAGCCCCTGAGAGGCTCCGGTGACGATTGCTTTTTGACCGGAGAGGTCGACTTTTAAAGATTCCAAGCTCATAGGTTTTCCGTTTTTAAATATTCTAGTTTTTGATTTTTATGATTGATTACTTCGCAGACAGATCTCAACCTGTTAGCGGCAGGTCGCTAGCCCAGTGGTTTTGTTTTAAGGTTCGCGACTCGGAGTGTCGCGTTACGTAACTCGACTCTCCGAGTCGTGAGCCGTGCTAGTTCGAACTTTTAAAGGCACCAGCATTTTTGCTTTTAAACAACCCGTTACTTAGCAGGCGAAACCTACCCTAACACCGGTTCGCAGGGAATTTTTCGTTTGATGCGCTTCAGCAAACTGGTCAGCACACGGCCGTTGCCCACTTCGTAGAACTGATCAAAGCCCTCTTCTATCATACGGTCCATCGTCTGATTCCAAAGTACCGGGGCACAAACCTGTTTCACTAACAGATTCTTAAACGATTCCCCTTCGGTATGCGGCGTCGCATCGACGTTGGAGTAAACCGGCAATCGTGTCGCGCTGATCGAAACGCTATTGAGTGCTTCGGCCAATTCACCGACCGCAGGTTCCATGATCGGCGTATGAAACGCGCCCGCGACAGCCAACGGAATCGTCTTCATCGCACCGGCAGCCTGGGCTATCGCGCTAACGCGATCGCATGACGCTTGCCCTCCGGACACAACAATATTTCCAGGACAAAGGAAATTCGCCAGCACCAAACACTCGCCATCCACGCGTGCTTCGTCGCATACGGCTTGAGTTTTTTCGGCATCCAATCCCAGCACACTGACCATCGAACTGGAAACTTGATCCGCCGCTGCCTGCATGGCTTCGCCACGTTTCTGCACCAGTCGCAGGCCATCTTCGAAAGATACCCCTCCGGCAAACGCGATCGCCGTGTATTCCCCCAGGCTCAATCCAGCCGCAGCAGCACAGTTTTCCACGGCTTCTGGTTTTTCCAGTTTCAGTTTCTCCAAAGCGGCCAAACTAGAAACATAAAGCGCCGGTTGAGCCACAGCGGTCGTATTTAATTTCTCGGCGGGACCGTTGAAGCAAATATCAGCCAAGTCGTAGCCCAAAATTTCGCCGGCTTGGTCGAACATTTGTTTCGCTGCCGGTAACTCCTGACAGAGATCCTTCGCCATCCCAATCGTTTGAGCGCCTTGGCCCGGAAATAAAAACGCAATCTTGCTCACAGAATTTTCCTCAAATATTAGTATGCCCGCTGGTTGTAGCTGCAGGGTGCTCTCAAGGGCCTTATCGTACTACAAAAAAGCCGCGCCTAGAATCGGCCGATTTACTGGCCCTCGAACAAATCCGAATGAAATGCGCTCTTGGGCGGGATCAGATTCAGGTGCTGGAATGCCTTGGGCGTCGCAACGCGGCCGCGCGGCGTTCTCAAGATCAGCTCGCTACGCAGCAAAAACGGCTCAATCTCATCGGACAACGTATCCACGACTGAATTCATTGTCGCCGCAATCGTTTCGATACCCGTTGGGCCGCCCATACAAATTCGAATCAGCGTATCAAGATACTTTCGGTCCTGCCGGTCCAGCCCCAAGCTATCAATCTCGGCCATCGCCAACGCCGCTTGAGCCACCTCCAGCGTGATCTTACCATCGGCGCGACTTTGAGCGTAATCGCGCACCCAACGAAGCCGATTGTTCGCCACGCGCGGTGTGCTGCGGGCGCGCGACGCAATCTCCAGCGCCGCTTCGTCGTCAATGTCGATCTTCAATTTGTCAGCATTGCGATGCACCAATTGGCCAAGTTCTTGCAACGTATAAAAATCGAGGTGCTCGCGTAACTGAAAACGATCTCGCAGCGGCTGAGTCAGCATACCCGCGCGAGTCGTCGCGCCGATCAGCGTGAAAGGCTTCAGCTTAAAATTATGTGTCCGCGCATTGATACCTTCGCCCAACACGAGATCAATGCGAAAATCCTCCATCGCGGTGTACATGTACTCTTCGACCGCTTTGGGTACACGATGAATTTCGTCGATGAACAGAACTTGTTTAGATCGCAAATTGGTCAAACTGGGGACCAAGTCCTTGGGCGCTTTTAAGCTTGGCCCCGAAAGAAGATCCACCGGCACGCCGAGTTCATTAGGAATACAATGCGCGAAAGTCGTCTTCCCCAACCCAGGCGGTCCATCGAACAGAATATGTCCCAGGACTTCGTCGCGCTGTTTGGCGGCGTCGATGGCAACGCGCAGTCGCGCAATAACATCTTTCTGACCAATCATCTCCTCCATCCGCATCGGACGTAAGTGCGGATCATCCTCTTCAGGAGGAGGCGTGTTTGAGAGAATCGTTTCGCGCGTCATGGGTTCCCGCCGATAGGCACTGATCCAATGGAATCTTAAGTTGGCGTCTCTGAGTTTAACGACAAGCCGGCAGGCGACCGCGTTTTCGTCCGGCTTAAACACCGACGCCTGCCGGCTAATCGTTAAACTGATTGCATGACTTTTAGGCCAAGCAACTAAGTTCATTCAACGGCATTGCGGATAAACGATACAAGAGATGCAGCCTTATTTATACCAGACAAAGAAAAAGCTTGGGAGACTACTCAGAAGCCTCAACCGCCCGCGCCGGCGCTATCTGTAGCCAACCATTGCGATCCAACCACTCCCGGCAGCGATCGGGCCACTTCGTAACCGGAAAACCGTCGACAGCACGCAAGCCATACCCGTGCCCGCCAGCATCATAAACGTGCAATTCCGCGGGAACGTTGACGGCTTTGAGCGCTTTGAGCAGCACGACAGGCGTGTCGAGAGGAACATGATCATCAAAGGCGTGCACCATAAATGTAGGTGGCGCCGCTTTATCGATCGTCAGCCCCGGTTGAAGCTTGCTCTTTGAATCATCTATTAGTCCACCACCGTAAATCAAGATCATGAAATTCGGAGAGCATGAGTTCTGATCAACTTCATCACCCGATTCGTATTGCCGCTGTCGCATCAACCCAGCTCGACCGGCGGCGATGGCACCCGCTGAAAAACCCAGCACACCAATTTTTGTTTTGTCGACGTCAAAGTCGCCGGCAAGATCACGCATGAGGCTGATCGCGCGTTGAGTATCCTGCACCGGTGCCTTCCAAGCCGTATCAAGATTTCTGGTCGGCACGCGGTACTTCAGCACGCCGACGGTCACGCCGATCGAGTTCAACCACCGAGCAACTTCGGTGCCTTCCAAGTCCCAAGCGAGAATCGAAAAACCACCGCCGGGACATACAACAACTGCCGTATCCCCAACCGTTCCATCGTCCCGAGGGAAAACATGCAGTTCAGGACTTGAGACGTTCCCCAGTTTTATAATGCGTCGACCAGCGACGCCTTTGTCGGTGGCCTTTGTCATATCGCGTTCGGCACCATTGGTATGGCTTGGCCCGGGCGGTTTGCGATCGCCCCATAAACTTAATACCGAAGTGTTCACGTCACCCTTCTGCGCTTGTGTCCGCGCCCCCAATGGGAAAAAGAAACAGGCCGCCAGCACTAACAAAATCGCAGCAGCGAGTGCGATCGAAATTCCGCTGGTTGAGTTGAAAGTGTTCATAGCGTGGGTGGAGGCAGCAAAGGCGGGCAGTGTCCCCAAATAAGGAGGTAGATTGATTATACTCCTAAGGCAATGTCTTCACCATGATGTCTTTAAACCAGACTTTGCTTCCTGGATCGTGGGCTTGCAGGGCGAAGGTACCGCTGCCGATCAGCCGGCCCGCCAATGATTCCTTCCGCTCAACTTCTTCAGGTTCGGTGTAGTCCGAGATCGTCTTGCCGTTGATCTTCACGACGACATGTTTGCCTTCAACGATAATATCATAGTCAAACCACACATCGTCTTTGACGGGTGCTTCGAAGTTGTCTTGCACGGCGTAAAGCCCGCCGGTTTTCTTGGGATCCTCCTGAGTGTTATTGACTTGGCATTCGTAGCCTTTAGATGGCCAACCTTCCTTTTGAAACTCAGTGTGGAAGTAGATCCCTGAGTTTGCGCCTTTGGCCGTTTTCACTTTCGCCTTCAAGTGAAAGTTCGTAAACGATGCTTTCCCGTCATCACCAACGTAGAAAGCGTGGGCGCGTTCGCCATGCGTGATCATCGCACCGTCCTCGACAACAACGGATTCGGGATTCTCGCTGACCTTCCATCCGCTGAGATCCTTTCCGTTGAACAACGGTTTGAAATCAGCGGCTTGCTCTTTGTCTTGGGCTTGAGTCCCGCCGCATAGCAAAACAAAAGCTACCGCGATTGCGAACGAAATTTGATCCACACGTTTGGAAATTGAGAGAGTCATTGGCACGCTCATGTTTTTAGAAGTTAGTAAAAAGCAAAGTCGCCTTTGGCCCCGCGAAAGTAGCGTTGCGTCGCTGGACAAGAACAGTCTTTTAATTTTACCAGAATTCACCGGTGTGCGAGCGCTTTTAATTCTTCGACAATCGACGCCGGATGCAGTGCAAAACTGTATTCGCGGGAATGTAGGACCTGGCTATCACGCAGCTGTGATTTTAATTGGGCTATTTCCGACTCCGTTGCCGCCACCTTCTGTTGCAGCGTCGCCGACAGTCGGTGATTGAGCGCTTCAATTTTATCATTGGCCAATTTCTTGGCGTCACTACTGTACAGCTCTTCTATCGCCAAACGTTTTTGCTCTTCCAATGCAGCGGTGTCTGATGATTGAGCCGCATGTTTTTCTGGGTGGAATTTATATTCACGCAGTAATTGCTGTTGGTCTGAGATATCTTGCTTGGTCACACGCGGGGTGGAAGTTGGCAAACTGAAAGTCGCGGTGGATGTCAAATAACCCGGAGGACGCACACCGAAAAAATCGTTGATGATTTGGTCGGTCAACTGATCATACTTTGCTCCACCGATCCCGTGAATAAAAAGATCGCTGACCAGCAATCGGCTGAACATCGTCGTCGTGAGGGCTCTCGGGGCAATGCAAACGTGACGGCGTTTAACATGGTCAGACCACCATTGGGGAAACTCTCCAATATCAACCGATTGCTCGAACCGATTCAAATCAGAGAGATAAAAATGCCCTTCCTCTGTCTTCACAAACAGTGCGCGGCGCTGAGGATCATCATCTGACCAAACCCAAAACGGCGACTCACACCATTGGCCGTTGCGCGTCAATTCAGGCACGGGGTGAGCAGAACTTCGGATGCCGTGTTCTTTTCGATAACGTAGTAACACTCGATTGTAGATCGCTTGAAAATGCTCAATGTCAATCAAGACACGCCCTGCAAAAGACCCAAAGGCGACTGTCCCAGCAACGTGGCTGACAGGCACCTCTAAGGTGCGCAGCCCCAACTGCCACTCCAACCGATGTCGCCCGGCGGCTAAGACTTGCCCCAGCGACTGATCGCCAAGTATTTCTTTTGCGGCCATCACCTCCGGCCACAGCTGATCGACCAGAGGATTGGTAACAGAGGGCGCGATCGCGTCGGCCACATTTCCCCCGAACGCGGCAAAGAGCGTTCCATCAAAGATACTGCGGTTCTCATGTGGCAGCGTTGCCGTGGGTTGATCCATCTTTAGCAATGCGACCGAAGCAGGCCCGTCGTTTCCTTGCTTGGGGCAACCAATGGCCGGCGTGGCCAGCAGGTCGTTATCGACCACCAAATTGATAGGCAATGCATCGAAACGTTTTGCCAACGCGTCCAAACGAAAGTTCTTGTACCAAACGCCCGGATGAAACAACGTCGGCTGATGCCCCGCCATCACGACACTCTCAAGAGAAAGTTTGGGCAGCCATTGGTCGACTTCGGGAAGATACTGCCGCGTGTATTGGACCGCCGCGTCGAACACGTTTTTTCG
The DNA here is from genome assembly GCA_937942355.1 of uncultured Pirellulaceae bacterium. GTDB lineage: Bacteria > Planctomycetota > Planctomycetia > Pirellulales > Pirellulaceae > Mariniblastus. The sequence continues at coordinate 12,294 of CALDEW010000068.1, forward strand.
CGCGACCGCAGCGAAAACCGCCAGCGCCTCCGGATACCCTGATCGCAATGCCAAATTGGATGCAAACAGTTCGTCTATCTCGATCAGGTCGGGGACGTCCAACGCCGCCGCGTGCTGTCGCGGCGCACGTAACCGCAGGTAGGCTAAGTGGTCGTGATCAGGTTTCTCTTCAGCTGCCATCTAAGGTAAAGTCCGATCATAGCGGCAGGGCGCAAGCCCTCCGGTTTTAGCGCCGGGGTGCAAACCGCTAAGTTCAACGGGTCAAAGGGGCCGCGATACCGGCGGGCTGGCGCCCTACCGCTACGATTGACGCGGTAGGCTTCGCCAAACTTAAATGACCGTTTGCTTACCCGATTTGTGCGCCGCGCATCTTTTCGCAGTCACTGGGCAACGCCTTCATCGCCCGATTAATCACTTCATAATAGTGATTCAGCCGAGTATTACCATCGTCCAATTGCCCGCCGAAGGTCCGAGTCTCATCCAAATAGATCAAAGGCACCGCGATTTCTTTCACCGTCAGTTTGTGGCAAGCAGCCTGCACCCAAAGCTCTAACGGCATCGCATAGCCCGTGTCGGTGATTTTTAACTTTCTCAGCGCGTCGGTTGAGTAAGCCTTAAATCCGCAGAAGGCGTCCGTCAATTCAAAGTCCAACAGATCATTGAGCGTCTTGGTGACTTCATGATTAATCTTACGACGTTCTTCAGGTGGCGGCGTGTCAGCGTCGAAGGATTTGAGATATCGGCTGCCGGAGATGATGTCAGCGCCCGTTTCGTGACAGGCCGTCACGAATTGCCGAATGCGCTGAGGTTCATGCTGGCCATCACAGTCGATCGTGACCAAGTAGTCATAGCCATGTTCGATTGCGTACGCGAAAGCAGTCGTCAGCGCCGCGCCATAGCCACGATTCTGCGGATGCGTGACAACGATGATGTCATCGCGCGCCGCCAACCGCTTCGCCGTTCCATCACTGGAACCATCATCAACAACCAATACGTCGTGGGAGTACCAGGTGACTTCGTTCAGCACCGCGTCGACGGTATCGACTTCGTTGAAGACGGGAAGCGCGGTGAGGAACTTCTTATCGTTGATCATAAAATCGTTTCCTTGATTAGCCCCCCAAAGGTGACCGCGTTAAAAGTTGGTTGTAGAGTCGGACGATACTTTGACGGAACCACAGTAATTATCTTACGCTTGGGAGTCCAACCCACTATCGAGTTATCGTGGCGATAGCACTTTTTGGCTTGAAGTTGTTACAAGATATCCGCAGTTTTCGGGGCGAAAACAACAAACCACGAATATTGAACGCCGCTGATAGAAAATGCACTGCCCGCAAAACCAACCACCCGACACTTGAGAGGCACCGCTTTGCGAGGGCATTTGGAGCTTGATTGAGAGAGGCTGGTGGTTGTGGAAGTGGACCGGCTAAGAGCCAATTGTGTTCGGCACAAGATTTGCTAGCCTCAATTTGGGCTAGCGCGTTTTATAATTGTGTGGCATTATTTGTCACATGGCGAAAGCGAACGAGAAAAAGCGTGCAACCCGCGAGATCAAACCGAGTGACCTGAGTG
>CALDEW010000069.1 GCA_937942355.1 uncultured Pirellulaceae bacterium
GAGTCCTCAACTTTGCAGCTCTACTATTCGTATTGGCTTAGAATCGTATCGTTCTGAGTTTTGATTCGCGCCAGCGTTGCAAGGCGTTGAGCGAAATTGGAACGCTCTAGCGTTTCCTGAATCTTGCGGATACTTGGCTGAAGATCTATCTCAACTTCTCCACCGGTGGCAATTTTATTGATCGTCGCCGACAGCCACGGACCATGCGTCACCGGTAACCAGTCTTCGGCTGATAAAAATGTCTGACAAGACCCCGGTTCGCCCTGTCGCGAACATCGCCCCATCAATTGACGATCAAACCGGAACGATTCATGGCACTCAGATACGATGACGTGAAGACCGCCGATCCCTTTCACAAAGTCGTCAAGTTTAATATCAGTACCTCGGCCGGCCAGGTTGGTCGCGATGGTGACCGCGCTGCGGTGCCCGGCGCGTGAAACAATGTCTGCTTCTTCGGCATCTTGAAGACCGTTTAGCATCTGAAATTCGATACCCACGGACTCCAGGTAGCCGGCGAGAGTTAAGCTGGCCTCGATGGTACGGGTTCCAATCAACACCGGGCGCTGCTGTTTGTGGAATCCCAGCACCGACTGAGCAATCGCTTCCCATTTTTGTTCGGCGGATTCAAAGGCGCGTGTGCGCATCACGTTTCTCTGCGAGGGTAACCGCAGCGGAATCTGAACTACCCCCAAATTATAAATGGACTTCAGTTCCGCTTCACAGCTTGTTGCAGTACCGGTCATTCCGCAAAGATGATCATACAAGCACAAAAACCGCTGACGCGTAATCTTGGCCAGCGGTAACTTCTCGGGCGTCACCGGCACACCCTCTTTGGATTCAATCGCCTGCTGGAGACCATCCTGCCAAGAACGATCCTCATAGATCTTCCCCGTTGACTGGTCGACGATTTGAACTTCATCGCCACGGACCACGTAGTCAATGCCTTTGTGAAATTGCAACTTCGCGCGCAGCGCGGTCTCCACATACGTCGTCCAAGGCCGCTGCAGTTGCTTCACCGGGATGACAAGCTCCCGTCGGTGCACAAACTGTTGGCCTTGATCGGTTAAACGAACTTGTTGCCGCCCCGATTCGTCGAAATGTTCGCCTGCTGTCAGCTGACCGGCAACCTGCTGCGCGAGCGAAACGGCTTCGACATCTTCGGCAACACCAGGTTGAAACATAGACAGTACCAACGGAGACGAAGCATCGTCGACCATCACGTTATCGGCTTCATCGATGATCGAAAACGCCTGCCCGCGCATCATCGTGGGTCGACTAGAATTTGAAGTGCGCCGCGTTATCCGGTCCAACGTCGCCGTCCCCAACCGAGAATCCATCTGCTTTTTTAGCTCGACTTGATCTCGTAAATAGTCAAACCCAAAATCGCTGCCGGTGCCGTAGGTAATATCACAGTCGTAAGCCAGCCGATTGTCGCCGCCGCCAGCATCAGGTTGTTCTAAAACACCCACCGACAATCCGAGCATCTCGTAGATCGGTTTGAGCTGAGCACAGTCGCGCTGAGCCAAATACGCGGTCGTCGTCGCAACATGGGTGCCTTTTCCCTGTATCCCAGCGAACACCGCGGCAGGCACCGCCGAAATAGTTTTCCCTTCTCCGGTGTGCATCTCCGCGATCTTACCGTCAATCAAGGCTTGGGCAGCTTGGATCTGCACATCATACAACTCGTACCCCAAAACGCGTCGAATGGCTTCAATGGATGCCGCAACGACAGGAGCAACGATCGAATCTAAGTTCTCTGGGGTGCCCGAATTTGATATCGCCTGCTCTCGTAATTCATCGACAGATTTTTTCAGAGCGCTGTCTTTGGCCGATCGCAACTTTTGGCCAATTGTACCAACCTCAGCCTGGAACCGCTTATTACGTTTCGAGATGGCGTTCATCCAACGTTGGCCTACTGAGACTTTGTGCTATGACATCTTGTGTGCTAGTTTCCGACGCGAAACAGGGTTCCCATCGCCTGTTTTAGTTGCACGATAGCGATCGAATATTGAACCTGAGCACCGACGAAGGCCGATTCTTCGTCCGCCAGCCGTTCTTGAGAATCCAGCAGGTCTTCCAACAACAGCGTCACCGAGTCGTTGAGTTCAGGCAACGTTTCCCAGCGATCAGCCAGATAGCCTGTTTCTCGTCGCGCGGCGGCCATCGAGTGAAAGCGGCCTACCATTTCTTGGTAAGTCGTTTGCACTTCACGCGCCGAGACTTCGACTTCGGTCAGCGACGTTTCAACAGTTTGGCGGAACAAATGCAACGACCGCGTCGATTCCCACTCGCGACGCTGATGCCGCGCTTGGGCAGCTCGGTTTCCTATTGGGAATTCGTATTCGAAACCTACGTTGAACCCGGGGCTGCCTTCTCTGAACTGCCGCGCCCAAGAATTAAAGACGTCTGAATCCCCATCCAGCCCGGCGACGTAGGTACCAACAATCATGTCTAATTTTGGCAGAATATCGTTGCGTGCCACTCCCAAACGCACGTTGGCAGCATGTAAATCTCGAATCGAACGCGAAATATCCGGGCGGTGCATCAGCGCTGTCGACATCACGTCGGCCAGTTCAATATTCAGCGG
>CALDEW010000070.1 GCA_937942355.1 uncultured Pirellulaceae bacterium
TCTTGGGCTCCGTTTGAGTCGTTGGAATACTGAAAAATTGATTGGCCGTAACTGGGGGCTTCGGCTAAACGAATGTTCCGGCGAATCCGAGTGTCGAAGCTTGAAACTTCCGCCCAGATCGAATTCGACAATCGCTGTTCGGCGAAAAAGAATTCAACATCTCCAACCACTTCGTTGGCCAATCGTGTGCCACCGTCGAATAGGCAATAGACCAAACTGGTCAACGTCAGCGCTGGATTCAATCGCCGCGCGACCAGTTCAATGGTACGCAGAAGCTTGCTCAGTCCATGCAGCGCCAAAAAGTGCGGCTGCAACGGCAAGAAAATTTCATCTGCTGTCGTCAGCGCGTTGAGCGTCAACACGCCCAAGGATGGCGGGCAATCAAAAATAATGTAGTCAAAATTCGTCGCCATTTCTGACATTTTATCGCGCAGAATAATTTCGCGACCGACGGCCCCTGAGAGCTCCATTTCGGCAGCGGCTAAATCGATATGAGACGGCGTCAGCCACAGATTATCTTCGACCTGATGACAGACATCGGCCAAGGCCGTTTCGTCGGTCAGTACATCGTAGACCGATAAATAGTCCTCCTGCATTCCGAACCCTAGATGCAGCGAAGCATGGGCTTGGGGGTCAAGGTCGATCAGCCAAACACGTTGCCCTTGTTCGGCTAACGCGGCGCTGAGATTGACAGCGGTGGTTGTCTTACCGACGCCACCCTTTTGATTGATTACGGCGATCTTGCGCATCGTGGAAACTCCTTTTCCCAATTTTCCGATCTTGAATCGGCATTTTATGTTGCGTCTTGGCAAACGGCCGGCAACAGATGACTTGGATTATATGACGCCGCCTACTGTTTCTCAAAGACGAATCTGAACCAAATATTCTGATTGCTTTGTTGTGGTCGTTTCGCAATCAAACCGCAGCGATCAAACGGCGGAACCAGCCAATGCCAGCACTTTTTTTCGCTGCCCCAAAACTTCTTCAGATCAATATTGTCTGAAAATTCGTTCGCGGTTATCACAAAAGGACTGCAGGATCGCAGCTTTCTCATGTTAAAAAGGATTTTGACGATGTCTGGAACAAAGCAACGGGTCAAACTTACGGCTTGCGTGTTGGCCACCACTGTACTGTTAAGCGCAAATTTTGGATCACCTTATGCAATTGCAGAGGACTTGGGAACAAAGTCCGATTTTTCACCGGACGTCATCTCGAAAGTGATGTCCGATCTCGACCAGATCAAAGAGATGGCGTTCACTGAATCATTTCTCGACGACGTCAAAAACGATTCGTCCAGCAGTCCGTTCCGCGATGTATCTCCAGCGTGTGAACACCAATGTTCCGACCAAACCACCAAAGTCTGCCCGCATCTTGCGCACCCAACCATGTCAAGTTCGTCAGATCCATTGGCTTATTCAAATCACGTACGCGGTACGGACGTTATTCCACCGGTTCCCAACATCGAAGACTACGCAACGCCTGACGAATTTGTCGACGAAGACATGATCAACAAACTTCAGTCAGATGAGTTCTCCATGAAAGACGGTATTGAAGATTACTGCGATCAGATGTCGAAACTACTGAGCGATACGTTGTCGTCGGATAGTTTGAGTGACCTTGAGAAAGCGACCGCGATCAAATCAGCGATGAAATTGGCCGTGGTCAACGCACAGATCGCCGCCGAAGCAAAGATCGTTCAAATCAAGGCCAGCCATGAATCTGAGCTTGCCGTTCTACGTGGGCGTTTGCTGCAATATAGCTACATCGAATCTAATCAGCGGAAGCTTTTCCAGTGGCTCAGTCCAATCTACAGCAACGTTGACCGAAACTTTCAACAAATCGAAAAGATGGCCGAAAGCTCGACTCAACTAAAACGCTGCCTGGACATCATTCAAACCCAGCTCAAAGAGGAACAATCGGCCAACGGAAAGAATCAGCTGATCGTCACCAAGCGCAGTCAATCAAACGGCCAACCAACGACAGCAAGGCCCACAGTGCAGAAAGTTTCGAACCAGTTTGTCCGTAAAGAAGCTGAAAGAAGTAGCGATGATCACATCACGCCTGTCGATTTCCAGATCTTGGAACTACGGCTTCAAAAAGCAGAACGCTTGATCGCCGCGTTAACATCTTATGCCGCCGATTCAGGTTCTCCGTCTCCAGTAGAAACAGAGATGGGCTATTCGAAGACGCAAAACGCAGCTCCTACGCATCGACGTGTCAGCTACGACCGCTTGATGCCCATCGCACCTCTTCAGCCCCAGCGATAGAATAGCTGAAAGTGGTATCGAAGAAATAGTTCAACAGGCTTGAATAGGCTTGGTCTCAAACATGGTTTGGGGTCAAGCCATTTTTTATGGCACTGGGATCGAGGCTAAATTTAGAATTTAGAAATTGGAAATTGGAAATTGGAAATTGGAAATTGGAAATTGGAAATTTTTCCCTTCTCCCGCCAAAGGTCAACCCTTCCCTCTACCGCACAGTAATAAATGCAACGCGGGAGCCAGCAACAACGCCATCAACGTTGCCCCTCCTACACCGCCGGCGATCGTGACCGCCAATGGCGGCCAGAACTTACCACCGGCCAGAATCAACGGAACGAAACCCGCAATCGTGGTCAGCGTTGTTGCCAAAATATGCCGAGTGCAACCCGTCACAACGCGGCACGTCGCATCCACACTACCTCTTGATGCGTTTTCATCCTCCGCGATCGCAGCCAGCACCACAATCGAATCATTGATGGCGATGCCAACCAGCCCCATCGTACCCACGATGGCCATGAACCCAAACGGAAAACCTGCGATCCACAGCGCCAGAGGCCCTAACCCAATCGACAATCCGCCCACGGCGACAACAATCAATGCGTGCCGGAAAGACCCAAAGGACACCACCAACGTCAGCACCATCAGCGCGAACAGAATAAATCCATTAGCGATCAACCGCTGCACCGCTTCGGTACGTTTTTGACTTTCGCCGGCGAATTTGAGCTCATACCCAACCGGCAGAACAAAATCGGACGCTGCCAACCTGCGCTTAAAATCGTCCAACACTTCCGCTGGCAGCACACCGGCCGACAGGTAAGCCTTTACTTCGTTGGTACGTTTGCCGTCGACATGAACGATCGCACCAACGTCAGAACTCAAACGAAAATCTGCCATCGACGCAAACGGCGACCGCTTGGCTGGCGCAGGAGGCTGAGCGGAAATTTCAAACGAAGAAAGACGTGTGAGCGCGCTTCGCGAGTTGTTTGCCACCACACGGACAGGCAACGCTTGGTCGCCGTCATGCAGCGTAGCGGCCACGACTCCCTCCAGCTGCGCATACAGTTGCCGGGCTATCGCGGCTCGATCGACGCCCGCCTGAGACGCGCTGCCGTTATCAATATCCAGAACCAATTTTGGAATCGTTTCGCCGAGATCTGAACGCGTTTGCGAAACATGAGGACATTGGCTGAGCACCAATCGCACTTGGTTGCCGAGTTCTTTTAGCGTATCGAGATTATCGCCCTGAATTTGTAGCTCGATCGGCGCATCAAAAGGCGGTCCCTGCTCCAACTGCCGCACCACCACTCGGCAATCACTGATCTCTTTGGCGACCATCTGCTCAATCGCCGTGACAACACCTTCAGCGCCGGCGCCTGGATTGAGATCCACAATGCCTTGAGCGTAAAACGGAGTACCTCGACGGCGCGGAACCACATTGTAATAAAACGTAGGGGCACTACGGCCAACGAACCAGTGTACGTTCTTCACACTGGAATTGGTTTCCAGCAGAGGCTGAATGTTTGAAACGGTCGCCAATGTCTTGGTCAGCGCCGATGCCGCCGGCAGTTCAATCTCTATTTGAATTTGCTGACGATCTGATGCGGGGAAAAATTGAACAGGAAGCCCGTTGGCCACTAAAAAACCCAACACCGGCAGAACAATGCTGACCAGAATTCCCAAAATTGGAAAACCCAAAAACAGCTTCAAAAACGAATGATAGACTCCACCGCCAGCTTCGGTGGGAGCCTCATCAAGCTCCCTGCTGGCTTCATTCTGCAGAACCGCATAGAGCGCGGGAATAACAGTCATTGCTAAAACGAACGAAGCCACAATCGCCAAGATAACACTGACGGCAATCGTGCCTACGAATTCGCCAGACGGGCCAGGCAAAGTTGCGATGGGCAAAAATGCTAACGTGGTCGTCAATGTCGAACCCAACAATGGCATGCGCAGATGCGCGATACTTTGCCCGATGGCAGCCGCCACATCCGTTTTCTCCAGTCGCTGCCGAATGTCTTCGACCATCACAATCGCGTTGTCGATTAGAAGCCCCAAGGCCACAATCAAACCCGTCACCGACATTTGATGCAGCGGAATTTCCAGCCATCGCATTCCGGCAATCACCAAGGCCGCCGAAAGCGGCAGCGCCGCGGCGACGACGATCATGCTGCGCCAGCCCATCATTAACAGCACGACTAATATCACCAACAACGTACCGATGAGAAGGTTCTCGGTAAGCTGCTGCAATCGGTTTTCGATAAATTGCTGCTGCGAAAACAGGGTTTCGATTTCGATTTCAGCATCATAGCGCTGCTGAAATTCCGAAAGAATCTTTTTCAGGCTTTCTGCCCACTGCCCTACCCCCAACCGATCATCAACCATCGCTCCAAGGACGATGGCACTTTGTTTGTCAATGATCGCCACATCGGATGCCGGGCTGACCAAGGTCTTTTCCACCGTTGCGATATCGGCCAGCCGTACCGTTTCGCCGCGTTGACCGACGCGAATAAGGGATTCCTTCAGCTGATTGGACAACGCGCGATCGGAAGACAGATCCAACAGCAACTCTGATTGATTGCTTCTCAAAATTCCTGCCGGCTGAGCCGTCACTGACGCAGCGAGTTGATTGGCGACGCCGCCGACAGTCAGCCCGGTCGACGAAAGAACATCGGCGTCGACTTGAACCAAAAATTCTTCTCCCGGATCGCCAAAGATCTCCACAGCCTCAGTCCCAGGAATCGAGGACACATCGCCCGCTAAATCGGCGGCGATTCGGCGAACGACATTCAGGCCAATCCTTTGCGGATCACGTGACTTAATGGCGACGATCGACGCAAATGCCTTCAACGGAAAAACATCCAGCTTCGGCGACAAACACCCATCGGGAAGTTCGTCTTGGGCATCTTCAACCGCATCACGGACGCGGTCCCAACTGGGATTCACATCGGTGATGTCATCGCTCAGTTCAATCACAATGTTAGAGATCGCTGTACGACTGTTTGATCGAATCCGCTGCACATCGGCAATCCCCGTCAGCCGGTTTTCGATTCGATTGGTAACAAACTGTTCAACGGATTGCGTATCGGCACCGGGAAAGATGGTACTGACGACACCGACGCGTTTGCCCAGCACAGGATCTTCCAACTGCGGCAAAACCCAATACGAACCGACCCCCGCGACGACGATGACAAGGATCAGCACAAAGAGAATCTTGGGGCGCTGCAACAATTGGAGTGCGATCATGGCGATGTCCCGCTGGGCCCAACTGGGCCATCGGAGTCGCTGGAGTCCGCACCGACTTCTGCCGTTGCAACAGGCGACGGAATGACCATTGCGTTTTCTACCAAAGTCGCCTGAATTTTTTGTCCTGGAACAATACGGTTAAGCCCATTGATGATCACGCGGTCGCCTTGATTCAAGGCACCTTGCACCAACGCAAGGTCATCGTGCAGCTGAACCACGTCCAGTGTGCGCGCTCGAGCGTATGTTCCGTTGGCATCGTCTTCTGCAATCAGCGCTGACCAAAGCCCTGTAGTTTGTTGTTGCAATACCGAATACGGCAACCAAAAACCTGAATTGCCCGTCTGTGTCCAATAGCTGATTTCCACCGCATCGCCAGGATTAAAAATCTGCGACGGCTGATCATCACGAAAATCCAAATTAACGGTGCGTGTGCGCGTAGAACCTTGCGTGGTGGGCAACACCGTCGTGATCACCGCCTCAAAGGGCTGGCCTTGGATTAGGACCCAGACCAATTCTCCAGGATTCATTCCGTTGGCAATACTCGTGGCCACCTTTACTTCAACGATGAGGTTTCCGCTGTCGACTAAATCAAACACTGGCATTCCGGCTGAAACAACTTGACCTTCTTCGACAGTACGTTTGGTAACCACGCCCGCAAACGGAGCCTTGATGGTGGCGCTGGCAATCTTTCGATCGAGTTCGTCCAAGTTTCGCTGCAGGTCGACAATGCGAGTCCTTAAAGCTGCCGAGTCCGGATTCGAGTCGAACTGTTGTCGCGCCGTTTCAATCGCCGCTTGCACCGTTACTTTCTGCGCTTCCAACTCGGAGACGTCTATCTGAGCCAACACCTGTTGGGCGGTGACTTGCTGGCCGCTGTTAATCTCAATCTTGGCGACACGTCCACCTTGGGTGAAGGCTAATGGAGTGCTGCGGCGCGGCTTGAGTGATCCCATAAAGGAAGTCGTTTCAAAGGCGTCGTTGGTCAGCTCCACTTCAATCGCCTCGACCCTTTGGACGGTCGGTAACACCGTCGCTGTTTTTGGTTTCCAACCGCCGGTCGAAGACTTCTCACACCCTACGGTCACAAAAACGACCAACAACACCAAAGCCAACGGGTGAATCTTAGTTGTCAGGGTTAAGGATCGGATAAGATTCACACTTGCTGAAGGGGGAATAGCACAACGCAGGCTGAGCTCTCAGCCCAACCTAAGGTTTAGATTTTACGGAAAAAAACCGCCCAGCGTTTACGGATATTGCCGGCGATCAGAAATTGGCCAACTAACAGACGCTGCAGGCGGTAATTGATGTCGACGGCGATAACTTTTCCGGCCAAGCATCGAAAATTGCGGGATTCGGTGCGTCACATTGGCTCATGAGCACGCATCTTGGATACTTTACATTGCTTTGTTGTCAAAACTTGGTGAAAATCATTGCCATCTGCCAGAGGTGTGTAAGCGGCGTGTATTCGCCGACGACTTCGAACTGACGCTCAACCTTCCAACAATGAAACGACAATCTTGATGTCCCTCGCTGAATCCGTCAAATCAACATCCCAATGCATTACGATTGACGGTAGCCCTCTTTCCATCGCTCAGCTGACTGCGATCGCCGAAAGCCGCAGCCAAATTCAGCTCAGCGATTGCCAGCAGATCAGAGACAGAATCGCCCAATCCGTTTCCATCGTCGAAAACGCGGTTGCCGAAGGATGGTCGGTCTACGGCGTGACGACAGGGTTTGGATCAATGGCGGATGTGCCGGTTCCACTAGAACAAGCATCTGCATCCCAAAACAATCTGCTCAGCTTCCTCGCCACCGGCGCGGGCAACTCGATCGACGTCCGTCACACGCGCGTCGCGATGGCGTTGCGGGCCAACGTGTTGATGCAAGGCTGCTCCGGCGTTCGGCTGGAGCTAATTCAACGCTTGGTGGACTTTCTCAACAACGATGCGATCCCGGTGGTCTGCGAACTCGGTTCCATTGGCGCCAGTGGAGATTTGGTACCACTGTCAGCAATTGCTCGCGCGATCACCGGCCATGACCCCGCAGCAGAAGTCCACCATCATGGCCAAACAAACCATTGCAGCGCAGTTCTAGAACGCCTCGGTCTGTCTCCGATCGAATTGCAGCCAAAAGAAGGCTTGGCTTTAGTCAACGGAACCTCTTTCTCGGCCGCTATTGCTGCGAATTGCGTTTCTCAATCGCAACCACTGATCGGATTATCGTTAGCCGCCAACGCAATAATGATGACCGCGCTCAATGCACACACTCAACCGTTTGAACCATTCGTGCATCAGCACAAGCCTCATCCTGGCCAGGTTTGGTCAGCGCGCCAATTGTTGAGCTTGCTGGGAACTGATTCCGCCCGGTCAACGAGCTCGAACAAAAACGGAGTCGCCAATCGCGTCCAAGATCGCTATTCGATTCGTTGTTTCCCTCAGTATTTTGGGCCCATCGTTGAAGGTATAGCGCGGATCACACGGACCGTGGAAACTGAAATGAACTCCGTTTCCGATAACCCCTTAATCTCAAACGAGGAAGGATGCTTCTACCAGAGTGGCAATTTTCTGGGCCAATACGTTGGCATCGCAATGGACGATTTGCGAAAACTAATCGGCCTGACCGTCAAACATTTAGATGTCCAGATCGCAACGCTGGTTGCGCCGGAATTCAATCAAGGGCTACCTGCTTCGCTGCGAGGCAATGAAGCTGTCGCTTATAACATGGGGCTCAAAGGGCTACAGATCACGGGCAATTCTATTCAACCGATGTTGGCTTGGTACGGCAACCCAATCGTTGATCACTTCCCCACTCACGCCGAACAATTTAATCAAAACATCAACGGGCTCAGCTGGAGCTCAGCGCACCTCGCGTGGAAATCGGTAGAATTGTTCCAACACTATCTGTGCGTGTCGCTCGTTTTCGCGGTTCAAGCGATTGATTTAAGATGCCAACAACAGCACGGTCATGCCGATGGACGGCGATTGCTTTCTGGCGAATTGTTAATGCTTTATGAATCCGTTTATCGCTGCTTGCAAAAGGATCCGGGGAATTCGCCTTTGGTGGTTAACGATTCCGATAAGGCGTTACAAAATTATTTATCGCTGCTGTTCACTGATATCGCAACTCACGGTTCAATCGTAGAGTCAATCGAAAACTTGCGGAATGAACTCACTACGTTTTCACCTGACACATATTGCTAATACTAGCACGATAATAAAATCGCCAAACCCGTATGAATATTTGCGAACATCTTTCCGGCCCCGCGCAAATCTTTCCTCGCAAAGCAGCAATTCTGTTCGAGTCATCTGCTATGACTTACGAACAACTAAACGAATTGTCGATCGCTGCGGCAGATCAATTGGGCCGCGCCGGCGTCAGCGCCGGTGACCGAGTCGCGATCATGTTGCCCAACGTTCCCGCGTTTGCCGTCTGGTATTACGGTGCTTTGCGACGGGGTGCAATCGCTGTTTCCTTGAGCACACGATTGGCCGACTCTGAAATTGCGTTTGCGGTCAAGGACTGTGGCGCCGAGGTCATTGTTGTTCAACAAGATTCTCAACTGCTTAAAAATGCTCCGGCAGCCATCAAGCGAACCTTTGGAGCATCAGATCTGGGAGACACCTGCGACGGTCAACCATTGGTGTTTGACAGCGCTTTGTCTCAGGAGATTTATGACGCATCGCCAGACGAACCAGCATTGATTCTTTACACGTCGGGCACGACAGGATTCCCCAAAGGCGCTACACTTTCGCACGGCAATGTGAGCTCAAACGTGTGTGCGTTCAACCATCTCTGCCAGATGAAGCCCAATGACGTGATCCTTTTGACGGTGCCTCTGTTTCATTGTTTTGGTCAGAATGCATTGCTCAACTCAGGACTCAATGCGGGCGCGACGCTGGTGCTGCAACGAAAATTCGACCCCCAGCAATCGCGCCGATTGATTGGCGAACATTCGGTGACTCAACTGTACGGAGTCCCCACCATGTTTCAAATGCTCAACGACTGCTGCTCCGTCGACGATTTGAGTTCGGTAAATTATTGTTTCACTGCTGCTACCACGATGCCGGTGTCCGTCGAAGCACGATGGCGGCAAACGTACGCGATGCCGATCTATGCCGGTTATGGTCTTACCGAAACCTCTCCGTTTGCCAGCTACAACCATCGTTTGCAATTCGTACCCGGTTCGATCGGTGCCCCTATCGACAATGTCGAAATGAAAATCGTCGACAGCGAAACGAAACAGCAATGCGAAGTCGGAGAGCTGGGCGAAATTGCCATTCGCGGACCCAATGTGATGCTGGGTTACTGGAATCGCCCCGAAGACACCGCGGCCGCCATCATCGACGGTTGGTTTCATTCGGGCGACATCGGACGAGTCGATGAAGCAGGATATTTCTACATCGTCGACCGAGTAAAAGACATGATCTCCATCGGAGGTTTGAAAGTCTATCCAGCAGAAGTCGAACGCGTTTTGTTGGATCATCCCGGCGTCGCTCAAACGGCCGTCGTAGGATTTACCAGCGCGGTTTTGGGTGAGGAAGTCGCAGCTTTCGTGGTTGGGCAAGATACTGCCGAAACTTCGTTGAACTCGGAATTGAAGGAATTCTGCCGACAACATCTGGCGAACTACAAAGCACCCAAACACATTTTCTTGGTGGACGAACTGCCGCGAAACCCGTCGGGAAAAGTCCTCAAAACAGAATTGCGTTCGCGACAAAGCATGTTGCTCGCTCAAACGCCCAGCACGCCTGATACCATTGACGAATCGGAAGATCAACTTCGGAACCAGTCGCCGCAGCTGTTTGAAATACTTCGATCGGTTTATCCTACAGAACGGCAACGCGCGGCCAACGACTATCTACAAACAGTTGTCAGCGCGATCTCAGGTGATGAAGAAAAACTGGACGTTAGCGACCCTTTGCTGGAGTCCGGACTCGATTCGCTGATGCTGGTTGAACTAAGCCATCGGCTCCAAGTCGAAGTTGGAGACCGGGCGGATATCTCTGCGACCGTGATATTCGACTACCCAACGATTGGCGCACTGTCCGATTTTCTTATTCAGTGTCTCATTGGCGGCTCGAAACAATCGGCCCCGCCTGAGTTGCAAAACAGCGCCAAAGTGGTCACCGACGAAGTTTTGGAGAACGAGATCGCATCGATGTCTCAAGAGCAGGTCTTACGGGCCTTAATGAAGGAACTGGAAGACGAAACGTAAAAGGCCCTGTCAACTTTAAGAACAGAAGAGGTAACGATGCCAAAATCTGAAAAGATCGCCGTCGAAAACATCAACTGCCCAGGCCAACTTACAAACGTTGACGCTGTCAAATATTTAGCAATGAAGAAAGTCCTGCTGAAAATTCTCCCCAAGAAGCCGCCCGGCCTTAACCAATCGGAAATGCAGCAAGCAATTCTGCCGTTCCTGCCGCAAGCATTGTGGCCCGATGGGCAAAAATCAAAATGGTGGGCAAAAACGGTTCAGCTCGATCTCGAAGCCAAAGGACTGATTGTTCGCACTGATCACAAACCCTTAACATGGCATCGAAATTAGCCGAACTATTTGGTGGATTTTGTCCTAATTTGGCGTTTTTTCAACTGTCGGTCGCGATTCAATTCGAATGATTACGAAACAGTACTGGCAAAAAACAGGGACTGATTCAGACAGCACGTAAGAAAAATGGTCACGCGTCTGGTCTTTTTCGTTTTGACTGCAAAGATTTCCGAGCGGATTCGACCATTCGCTTGGCGTTTCGATATTTATTCTTTTCTGGTCACTTTGGGTTGTAAGGGCTAACCATGAACTTTTTGAAACACGTAATGCAACAACTGGACGATCAGTCTCTCGGGCTGTTGGGAGCCGTGCTAGGTGAGAATGAAAGCAAGGTTCGTGACGGAGTAAAATCCGCCGTCCCAAAAATTCTTGGTGCAATGGTGTCAGCCACCAAAGTCGATCAAGGCCGTGACATGCTGTGGCGCGAACTGCGCGATACCGACACCACGGTCGCCAGCAGCTTCTCAAAACAGATGTACTACAAAGACAGTCAGGCGTTGGTGGCCACCGGACACGATCAATTGGACGGTTTAATCGGTGCCGAAACAAATCGCTTAATTCGATCTGTCAGCCGAGAATCGGATATCGGTAGCACTTCGGCCAAACGGCTGGTGGGAGCAGTGACGCCGCTGGTTTTTGCTTCGGTGGCCAATCATCAACAGTCGAAACAGCTAAACCAAAATGAACTGGGGGCCGTCCTCGAGCAACAGAAACATCACTTATCAGATTGGGAACGCCAGAGTGATCATTACTTCTCTAGCGCCTACAACCACGATGAGGAGAACGAACCTCTGTTCAGCGATTTACCCAAGGTAGGAGGATCCGCCGCGACCGCAACTGCGGTGGCTTCGGCGTCTTTAGGAGCGCACCATTTTCGCAATCGCGATCTACAAAGTGACGCTCCCAATAACGACTCTGACCCAACTCACGGAGTTCAACGGAGTGAATCCGATCAAGGATTTGATCAACGCAGCCGCGATCGACGCCATCGCAAACCGATTGCAGTCAATCCGGCCAATTTTGGTTTCGGAGCCAACCCTGCAGGGTACGATCACGATCAGCCCTCCAAGTCAACTGCCGCCGGTGCGGTCGCGGCTGCTGGCGCGGCGGCCGTAGGTGCAGCGGGCGTTGCAGCGGTCGCGCTAACCCCCTCGGCTAAAACGACGACGGGAGATCCTTCCATTAACACTAACTCCGGTCGCAGCGACTCTTCTACGACAAACACTTACGATTCCAAGAATGCGGTTTCCGGATTTGCTGCCGCCGATCCTGGCAACTCAGTCAAAGCAGGCCAAGCAGAAACGTATGACGGCAACGCAGGACACGATGCCAACAGCCGGTTGTGGACTCCCGACACCGCTCAGCAGCGCAGCGCAGACGGAACGTTGCAATATTCCAATCAGGACGCAACGACCAACACAGCGGAAACCGCATCTGCTGCCGGCAAACAGTCCGGCGGATGGTTTCATTGGTTGTGGTGGCCAGTGCTGATTCTTGGTTCTCTGTTAGCCTTGTCTTTGATGTTTCTCAACCTCGGTGCCGGCAACTCGCAACCAAATGGGCAAGACCTTGAGCCCTCGGTCGCAGCTACGTCCGAGGGTGAATCAACTTCCGGCGAGCCCGCAGATGCTACGGAGCTGATCGCAGTCAATGCAGATTCCGAGGGCTCGTCTGAGAAATCAAATTCTGACATTCTGACTTCAAGCATTCAAATCACTCCCAGTGAATCGGACGCCACAACCGAACCCGCAGCCGAAGCCAACGATCCATTTAATGAATCGTCTATCGCTTTGGGGACTGCTGATTCCAACAAAGAAGGCGGTAACGGTTCCGCCTTGAATCTGCAAAACTCCGACAGCCCGATGCCAAACGCTACGGCAGAGACTACCGCGGAACCCAACGCATCAAACCAGGATGAAGTGCCCTCTCTCGAAGGCAGTATTGAAGTCGATGAAACTGCCGTTGCGAAGAACGGAGCTAATAGCGACGGAGAGAATGGCGATTCGGCAGAAGAAGGCGCCAACCCTCCTGTATTGGCCGCGTCGGATCTCGAAATGGATGCTGACGAACAAGTAGAAAAGCTTCTATCAGCCATCGAAACGGAACTGGAAGAAGTCAATGACGAAACACAGGCCAAGGCCGCCGAGAAATCTCTAACAGAGCACATATCCGGGCTTGAAAAAGTACTCGCCGACCGCGCCCAGTGGGAAGACGAGATCGAAATCTTGGTGGACTTCCAGTTGGAAGAAGGCCAAAAGATGCTTACTCAGGCTGGAGAAAACATATCTCAATCTGAGGCGGTTAAGAAAATCCTCGAAGGCAAATTGAAGGAGCTCAACGCGCTGATGAAAACGACTAACGATAGTCAGTAGCCACAACAGTCCAGTAGCACTATCCAGTTCTTAACTCGAACGCGTAAGCCCATTGGCGTCCGTTTCCCAAACGGCCATTGGTTTACGCGTCTTCTAGTTGCGCTATCACGATATAACAAGCCCGAAGCGTTAGCGCGTGAATTTTCCGGGGTTTTCTTTCAATTCGTCCTACCTTGATCGGGTGCAACTCGGCCCGCCTACGATGGTTGGCACGATTGAAAATCACGGAGAAGCGATTACCGCCAACTTCCAATCCCTCCTCGAATAAGCTAAATTCTTAACGTTGTTGGAATAGAGGGGTTTTTCAAGTTTTCCGCAGGATTTAGAGGCTTGCGTGGTCGTGGAATTGATTCCGCCCACCATGATGCGCTTCTGGTCTCTGCGGTAGATTCTGGCTGTTCCATCTTGCCACCCACTCCACCATTGGTTTCAACCGCCTCAAAAAATGAAAACTACTTCTTCATCGGCCGAGCGTTCTATCCTTCCGCGCGATTTTGGCATTTTGGACTCGCTAGTGTCGATGCTGGCCGTAGCCCTGTTTGCAGCATGGATTCTGGGGTCGATTTTTCTTTACCTATTTCCGGCGGGTGCCAACTCCAGCGCCGACTTGCAAACCGTCGCGCTGGTCGGTAGCGCAGACAGCTCAACAAATGATCCTGCCGCCACCGGCACTCAAGGTTCCGACAATGGAACAGCCTCTGTCAACGACGCCGGAGATTCAAACGGTACCAACGCCACCGACGGCACTTCAAGCTCCAATCAACTCCAATCCGCCAACGGTCTTTCAGATAAAGAAAAATCCACGTTGGAGCGAAAGATCAGCACTCTCCAAAAACAGCTTGATACGAAGTCGAAAGAATTGACTCAGCTGCGTAAGACTTCAACGAAATCGGCAAAACCAGATCCAACAGCCGCTGCCAACGCTTCGAAATATAAAAAAGAAATTTCTCAACTCAAGAGAGAAAAAGGCCAACTCGATCGGGAAATTAAAAAGCTCAAGGACCAGGTAAAGACTCAGAAGACGAAAATCCAAACGCTACAAGATCAGCTTATTGATGTCACGCAGGCAAATTCAATGGCCGAGGCGACCAATGCCGGAAACGCTGAACAAGATCTCACAGCGATCGGTGGTGCTCTACTGGAAAAGCAACCTCTTGAGTTCCGCGATTGGATTTCCAGTAAGGGCAACAAAGCACGGCTGGCGTTTGTGCGATGGGAAGACGGTGACATCATCGTCGTCAATGAATCCAACAAAACATTTCGACTGACTTTAAATCGGTTGAGTCCTGAAGATCAAAAATATGTGAACGGCAAACGGTAAACCTGCCCTGCTCGTCTCACTTCATCCAACTTCAACTACCTCGGGAGCGCTCAATGCTAGAAAACATCAACAGTCAAATTGGTACCCATTTGCCAGGCATTTTATCTGCCTTGGCCATCCTTGTGATTGGCTGGATCGTGGCTCATGTCATCGGCCGATTGGTTTTGCTGGGATTGAACAAATCGGGGCTCGATCGCAAGATCGCCTCTGTCGTCGCACCCGGCGGAGGCGTCGACGTTGCTAAGATCGCCAGTAAGATCGTTTTCTGCTTAATCATGCTGTTTGTATTGATTGCGTTCTTCAACGCGCTCAATCTTTCAGTCGTCTCCCAACCGCTCAATGCGTTCCTGGATCAAATTTTCTTATATGCTCCACGAGTAATCAGTGCCGGTGTCCTAGGCATCGTCGCCTACGTGCTTGCCCGTGTCGGTAAAGAAGCTTCCAAAAAAGGTTTAGAAGCTGCCGATATCGACAACCGCATCAAGAACATCGGCTCCGGTGCCACCTCAGCGATCAAAGCCGTTGATTCAACGATCGACGCTGGTTTGAACTTGGGCAGCGCAGATACCGTTGACCTAAATTTGGAACAGGACGATCTACCACCGGCTTCATCAATGAGCGACGGTGAAGCGAAGCTAAGTGAGTCATTGCCCGAAGCGGTTTACTGGGTCATCTTTGCGTTGTTCCTGCCAGCAATTCTTGGAGCATTGCAGATTCCTGGATTGTTGGAACCCGTACAGAACATGTTCGACAAAGCTCTGAACTACCTCCCCAACATCATCGGAGCCGTTGTTATCCTGTTGATTGGTTTGCTGATTGCGAAAATTGTCAAACAAGTCATCTCGAATTTGGCTGCGTCCTTTGGCGTTAATGCGATGGCTTCAAAAGTTGGCGTCAGCACTGGCGACACGAAAGTCTCTGACATTTTAGGGATCGTTGGTTACGCGCTTGTTATCTTCCCAATTCTCGTTCAGTCACTGAAGACACTCAACATCGAAGCGATCTCTGGACCTGCCAGCCAAGTCCTAGAGCAGATCACATCCCTGATCCCTGGCTTCATCGGCGCTGCCGTCGTGCTGGGAATTGCTTTCTTTGTTGGAAAATTGGTGGGCGGTATCGTCACCGATTTGCTAAAGGGAGTTGGGTTTGACAGCGCTCCTGAAAAGATCGGTTTGAACATAACTCCAACAGGAGACAACACGCCTTCGAAGCTTGGCGGGAAACTCGTCATGGTCGCAATCGTACTGCTGTCGGCGCTTCAGGCGCTACCGATGATGGGTCTGGGAGAGCTGTCAGGACACGTGGAAACGTTCGCTGGATTTGCCGTGAAGGCCCTGATGGCCTGCGTTATTCTCGGAGCAGGTTTGTATCTTGGGAATTTGGTCGCCAACATGGTCAAAGCTTCCGGTGTTGCCAATGCGGCGCAACTGGGCATGCTGGCACGTGGAGCGATTGCACTCTTCGCAGGCGGATTCGCACTGCAACAAATCGGATTGTCAGCATCCATTATCAATGTTGCGTTTGGTTCTCTGCTTGGTGGAGCTGGTCTGGCCGCCGCGATTGCCTTTGGTTGGGGCGGACGCGACGCTGCCAAACGCGTTGTTGATCGTTACGTGAAATAGACCAAACGACATCAATTTTTATCTCTCAAACCGCCGGTCATTCGACCAGCGGTTTTTTTTGGATACAGACATTCAAGTGCAGCTGGTGACCGATTAGGTTCACGACGATGAGTTTGTCAAATCGGACTTCGGACTTCATCTACCGGTGTAGCCAGTTGTGGATGCGCTTGAGAAAGGGCATTCGAATGTTCCGGTTCTCGATTGGCGGAATGATCGCGTTTTCAACCGGCATGACAAATTCAACCGTCTCTTGCCCTATGACTTCTTCCCAAGCATCAGACCCATCTACGAACATCATCTCTGATTCAATCGCATCCTCATAGGTCGTGTCGCCATAGATCACTTCTTCGCCGTAAATGACTTGATCGTTATCGTAGTAGTACGGTTGTTGGTGCAATTGATCGTCAACGACCCGGCTTTGATCTGCGTACGTTTGGTCGGCCGCCGCCCAATAGTCACCGGCAATGGCAAGGTCACTGGAAAAACCACCGGTTACCGCGCGGCTACTTTGAAGCGTCAACGGTTGCGCGTTGGAAACGATCGGGAAACCGTTGAAGTTCTGATTTGGGCTACCGATGAAGTTGCTGATAAAACCCTGCGAAGCCCCAGGAAGTAAAATCGGCGCTGGGAGATTCGCCGGACGGCCAGAGGTCGTCGAAGGATCGTTAACAGGGGGATCAATAACAGGAGGATCGACTACAGGTGGATCAACCACGGGAGGGTCAACAACTGGTGGATCGACTACAGGTGGATCAACCACAGGAGGGTCGACTACAGGAGGGTCGACTACAGGTGGATCGACTACCGGAGGATCAACCACAGGAGGGTCAACCACAGGAGGGTCAACAACTGGTGGATCGACAACTGGTGGATCGACAACTGGTTGATCGACTACCGGATGATCAACAACTGGAGGATCAACCACTGGAGGATCGACTGGTTCGTTGATCAGACCTGCGTCGACCGTAAGGTTGTTATCCTCCGAAACCAACGTCACGACTTGCGATCGACCAGTCATTGGATCTACATCACTGTCAACGGCATCATCGGAACCTGCGTCTTGGACGGTAAAGTCCAAGCCTGCTGGAGCCACAAATTCGACTTGGAAGTCACCTGGTTGAAGCTCGTCAAAGAAATAGTGTCCGTCGACATCCGTCGTAGTTGAAATTGGATTTCCCGCGCTGTCTACGACGGGAATGCCGCTTCCATTAAGCAAGTTGACAACAACATTGGCGACACCGGATTCACCTGTGTCCTGAACACCGTCGCCGTCAGTGTCAAAAAACACCGTGTCGCCTAGGGAAGCAAAATGAGCCAGACCCACGTCAACGGTCAAATTGTTTTCACCGGCGGCCAAAGTCACCACATCCGACAATCCAGTACTATCAACATCGCTGTCAATCGCATCGTTGCTTCCAACGTTCTGCTCAGTGAAGAAATGAGCGCTCGGCAGAGAACTGCGAACGCGGTAGTCGCCAGCTGGAAGATCGGTGAATTCGTATAAACCACTGGCATTGGTCACCGTCGTTACAGGATTGCCTGAACCATCAAGAACCGGATTCCCATTGCCATCCAAAAGTTCAATGGTAACGCCCGGTTCGCCAGGATCACCCGCGTCGCGAATACCGTTGTTGTTGAGATCTTCGAAAACCAGATTTCCAATTGAACCCAACGACGGAGGAACAACGGGTTCGTCGATCAGGCCTGCGTCGATCGAAAGGTCGTTATCCTCCGAAGCCAACGTCACAATTTGCGAAAGGCCGGTCGTGGGGTTGGCATCACTGTCGATGGTGCCATCCGCACCCGCGCCTTGAACAGTAAAGTCCATGCCTGGTGGCACCACAAATTCAACCTGGAAGTCGCCCGGTTGAAGTTCAACGAAAAGGTAGTTGCCATTGGCATCGGTCGTTGTTGAAATCGAATTGCCCGCCCCGTCAACGGCTGGATTGCCGCTGCCATCAAGCAGGTTCACGACGACGTTGGCGACACCGGCTTCACCTGCGTCTTGAACTCCGTCGCCGTCAGTATCAAAGAATACCGTGTCGCCTAAAGATGCAAAATGGGCCAGACCTACATCAACCGTTAGATTGTTTTCTCCTGCAGTCAAAGTCACCACATCCGACAATCCAGTACTGTCAACGTCGCTGTCGATCGCATCGTTGCTGCCAGCGTTCTGCTCAGTGAAGAAGTGCGCGCTCGGCAGAGAACTGCGAACCCGATAGTCACCTGCCGGAAGATCGGTGAACTCATATATGCCACTGGCATTAGTCACCGTTGTGACGGGATTGCCCGAACTATCAAGTATCGGATTGCCATTGCCATCCAGCAATTCGATCGTAACACCCGGTTCGCCAGGATCACCCGCGTCTCTAATTCCGTTGTTGTTGAGATCTTCGAAGACCAAATTCCCAATCAAGCCCAACGAAGGAGGAACGACAGGTTCGTCGATCAGACCTGCGTCGACGGTCAAGTTGTTCTCTCCGGCCGCCAATGTGACCACTTGTGAAAGACCCGTCGCAGGATCGACGTCGCTATCGATCGTGTCATCACTGCCCGCATCTTGGATTGTGAAGTCTTGGCCTGTCGGCGCGATGAATTCGATTTGATAACTGCCGCCGGGAGTCAGCCCCGTGAACTGATAGGCGCCTGAACCATTGGTCGTCGTGGTGATTGGATTGCCTGAACCATCGAGGACAGGATTGCCAGCGCCATCCAGCAAGTTTACTACCACGCCGGGGACTGCTGTGTCACCGGAGCTAAACACCCCATCGCCGTCAGCATCAAAGAAGACGTAGTCCCCCAAAGACGCCGTCGCCGGTGGGATCACAGGTTCGTCGATCAAACCCGCGTCGACGGTCAAGTTGTTTTCGCCGGACCCTAACGTAACCACTTGAGAGAGCCCCGTCGCCGGATCAACATCGCTGTCGATTGTGTCGTCACTGCCAACATCTTGAGTCGTGAAGTCTTGGCCTGCAGGCGCGACAAATTGGACTTGATAGCTGCCACCGGCAGTTAGACCCGTGAATTGATATACGCCCGAAGCGTTGGTCGTGGTTGTGATTGGATTGCCAGAACCATCAAGCACCGGATCGCCAGCCCCATCCAACAAGTTTACGACCACACCCGGAACCGCAGTGTCGCCCGAGCTAAACACGCCG